>JAHEDQ010000178.1 GCA_024641125.1 Candidatus Competibacteraceae bacterium
AGCCAGCGTTTCGGCGTCCCGATGGGATACGGAGGGCCGCATGCCGCTTTTCTGGCCACCCGCGACGCCAACAAGCGCGCCACGCCGGGGCGCATCATCGGCGTGTCGGCTGACAGTCGCGGCGAGCCGGCATACCGCATGGCGCTGCAGACCCGCGAACAGCACATTCGGCGGGAAAAGGCCACCAGCAACATCTGTACGGCACAGGCTTTGCTGGCCATTATCGCCAGCATGTATGCGGTCTACCACGGTCCTGAAGGGCTGCGCACCATCGCCCGAAGAACCCATAGACTCACCCGCATTCTGGCTCTTGGTCTGTCGCGACTGGGGGTCGGGATCGAAACCCGCTGTTACTTCGATACGCTGACCTTGCGCAGCGACGGCAATGCCGACGCCATTCTCCGGGCTGCCCGTGCGCGGCGAATCAATCTGAGGCAGATCGATGCCGATCGGGTCGGGGTGGCACTGGACGAGACCGTGGACCGGGATCTGATTGCCGCCCTGCTTGAGGCATTCGCCGAAGTCGTGGGTGGCGCGCCGAGCGCGGTGTCCGAGCTGGATCAGGCCGTTGTGACCGTTATCCCAGGGGATCTGCAGCGGCAGGGGGCCATTCTGAGTCACCCGGTGTTTCACCGGCATCATTCTGAAACCGCCATGCTGCGGTATATGCGGCATCTGGCGGACAAGGATCTTGCACTGGATCGCAGCATGATCCCGCTGGGATCCTGCACCATGAAACTCAATGCGACTTCGGAAATGATGCCCATCGGCTGGCCCGGATTCTGCGCTCTGCATCCGTTCGCGCCCCTGGATCAGGCCCGGGGTTATCACGACCTGTTCAAGGCGCTGGAATCCATGTTGTGCGCCTGCACCGGTTATGACGCGGTTTCCCTGCAACCAAACTCCGGCGCTCAAGGTGAGTATTCCGGGTTGCTGGCCATCCGCGCCTACCACCGGAGTCGGGGTGAGGGGCATCGTGATGTCTGTCTGATCCCAAGTTCGGCCCACGGCACCAACCCGGCCTCCGCGCACCTGGCCGGTATGCGCGTGGTGGTGGTGCAGTGTGACGCCGAGGGCAATGTGGATCTGGATGATTTGCGCGCCAAAGCGGCGCAACATGCAGATGCCCTTGCCGCGGCCATGGTCACTTATCCATCCACCCACGGCGTGTTCGAAACCACCATTCGGGAACTCTGCGATCTGGTCCATGAGTTCGGTGGGCAGGTCTATCTGGATGGCGCCAACCTCAACGCGCAGGTGGGTCTGGCCGCGCCGGGCCATTACGGGGCAGATGTATCGCATCTGAACCTGCATAAGACCTTTTGCATCCCCCACGGTGGCGGTGGACCCGGAGTGGGCCCCATAGGTGTGCGTGCGCATCTGGCGCCTTTCCTACCTAAAATGGCGGTGTTCGATACGGTGACCGACGGATCGGTCGGGCCGGTTTCGGCCGCACCCTGGGGCAGTGCCGGCATTTTGCCCATCACCTGGATGTACATTCGAATGATGGGGCGGCAGGGCCTGGTGGATGCCACCCGTGTGGCGTTGCTGAACGCCAATTACATTGCGCGGCGGCTGCGCGCTCACTACCCGGTTCTGTATACCGGAGCCAGTGGGATGGTGGCCCACGAGTGTATTTTGGATCTTCGTCCAATCAAGGAACAGAGCGGGGTGACGGTCGACGATGTGGCAAAGCGCCTGGTGGATTACGGCTTCCACTCGCCGACCATGTCCTTTCCGGTGGCGGGGACGCTGATGATCGAGCCCACCGAGAGTGAGTCCAAAGTGGAACTCGACCGGTTTTGCGATGCAATGATCGAGATTCGGAAAGAGATACAAAAGGTGGCGGAGGGAACCTGGCCCCAGGATGACAATCCACTGCGCAATGCGCCCCACACCGTCTCGGATTTAGCCGATTCGGACTGGTCCCATCCCTACACGCGGGAGCAGGCTGCCTTCCCCCTGGCCGGCCTGCGTCAGTATAAGTACTGGTCGCCGGTGGGGCGTATCGACAACGTACAGGGCGATCGCAATCTGGTCTGTAGCTGTCCTCCTATTGAAAGCTACCAAGGGGTTGCCTGAGCACCTTCGGCGAACCGAAGGTGGGTCCAGAGGCGTGAGCATATGCCTGTCCGGGCCCTCCTTGCGGATCGACCGGCCCGAAATTTTTTTCTCGTCGGTGGGTGCGCCCTTACCGACCTAGCCCATTAGGAGGCGCCGAAATGCCTGTCACCCTGGTGCTGACCATGATCGGTGATGACCGCCCCGGTCTGGTGGATGCGGTATCCCAGTCGCTGGCTGCCCACGGCGGAAACTGGGAACAAAGCCACATGGCGTCGCTGGCCGGCAAGTTTGCCGGCATTCTGCGCGCCAGTGTACCCAGCAACGCTGCAGATGCGGTTATTCGGGATTGGCGCCTGCTGGAACAGGATGGGTTGCGGATTGTGGTGGAGCGGGGTGCCGACGGCGATTCCGCCAATCGGGGATGGACGCTTGAGCTGGAGATTGTGGGGCAGGACCACCCGGGTATCGTGCATGACATTGCCCATGCGCTGGCGCAACACCGCGTCAGCGTGCTCGAGTTGGAGTCCGAGGTGGTAAGCGCATCCATGGCGGGCGGTCAGCTGCTGCAGGCCCGGATCTCCGCCTTGGCGCCGGACGACCTCAACGAGGAGACTCTTCGGGATGATCTGGAGGCTCTGGCCAACGAACTCATGGTCGATCTGAGTTGGAGTGAGTCAAAGTCTGACTGAGTTTTCAGGGGCCTGGTGCCCAGCGGCACTTCGCTCGGGACACCCCAGCCTGTCCAGGGGAATACCGAGGCGTTGTTCCATGGCCAGTGCCGCAGATAACAATACCGCTTCCGCGCCGGCCGGGGCCATCAGTTGCAGGCCCACCGGCAGACCGTGTCGGTCGAGTCCGACCGGCAGGGTCAAGGCGCAGAGGCCCAGCAGGTTTGCGATCACAGTGTTGCGCAGGGCGGCGCTGTTGAGGGAGCGGTACCGGTCGTAGTCCTGGACTTCCGCAAGGGTTGGGCTGGGTGCTGTGACTGTCGGGCAGGCCACCAGGTCGACCTGATCGAATACCGTCACACCCCGCTGAAGCAGATGTCCAAAGCGACGTTGCCGCGCCAGCACTTCCTGGTCCCGCAGGGTCGCGCCCTCCGCCAGGATGTTCAGTGTCGTCCGGCTCAAATGAGTGCGTAGTTCCGGCAGTTCCAGGCGCACGAACTGCTCGCATTCGGCGGCGACGAAACTGTGTTCCCGGGTATGTTGTGCCGCGTTGGTGGATTCCGGAAAGGCGACGTCGATCAGCCGAACCCCAAGCGCGCCCAGCTCGGTCAAAAAATCGTCGCACACGGTCAGGATGGTGGCGTCGCAATCATCCCATAGCCGAGAAGAGCCGATTCCAATGCGCAAGCGTGCCAGCGGTGTCGGCTGCGCTATCGGGACCTTTTGGATGCCGCCTGCCAATGCTGTATCGATGGACGAAAACAGGTATGCCGCATCACTTACAGTGCGGGTCAGCAGACCGGGTGAGTCGAACATTGAGGCCAATGGCACAACCCCCATCATGGGCCAGCGGCCATAGGTCAGCTTGAGACCGACCAGCCCATGATAGCTGGCCGGGACACGGACCGAGCCGCCGGTATCGGTGCCCAACGCGGCCCAGGCCGTACCCTCGACAATGCTGGCGCCGGCACCACTGCTGGAGCCGCCCGGGACCCGTCGCAAAAAATGTGACCAGGGGTTTGACGGCGTTCCCCAGTGGGGATTGAGGCCAAGACCACCCAGCGCCAACTCCCCACTCAATGTCTTGCCGCTGATCAATGCCCCCTGTTTGATCAGCGCCGCTACGATGGGCCCCGCCACCTCCCATTGCGGTGGCAGACGCGTGGGCGTCCCAGCGTAGGTGGCTAAGCCTGGAAATCCATACAAGTCTTTGATAGATATTGGTAACCCGGTTAACGGGCCGATCGGATTCCCCAATCTTAGCGCATGTCGGATGGATTCCGCCGACGCCACGAGCCGCTCGGCGCTCCAGCCTGTGTATGGAGAGACCGGATCCGTGGCATCAGCGCGTCGTTCCAGTATGTGATCCAGAATGTCATAGACGAAGCGTGTTTCGTGGCGCAAACAGGCCGCCAGTTCGCTCAAGGCGGTAGGGTTCGATAGCGTGCTCACAAATGGGTACTCTGACTCTATCCTGGCAGCGCTGGTACGGGCTTGTATTCACCCATCAAGTGTTTAGGGTAGCCCTCGGGCGTGGAGCCCCCAGTGAGGAATACTTGGAGCCAATGCATGAATTCGGAGTCGGATGAACCGATCGGCGAATTGACGCTGAGAACCCTGGCCATGCCGGCGGATACCAATCCGAGCGGAGACATTTTTGGGGGTTGGTTGCTGGCGCAAATGGATATTGCCGGTGGCATACTGGCCAAGCAGCGGGCCGCCGGCCGGGTGGCCACGATAGCGGTGGACGGGATGATTTTTCACAAGCCCGTGTTCGTCGGTGACGTGGTGTGCTGTTACGCTCACGTAGAACGGGTGGGTACGACGTCCATGAACATCCGGATCCAGGCCTGGGCGATTCGGGCTGAGCGCCAGTCCGAGCGTGCCAAGGTGACCGAGGGCGTTTTCACCTACGTGGCCATCGGCGCCGATCGAAGGCCACGCCCGATCGAACGCTGACCTGGTCGACAAACCACCCGGCTCCGCTGTTCGGAACCGGGTGGCTTGGGTTGAATCCGCTGATCAGGCCTTGGGCGCCCAGGCGGAACACCAGCCGTTTTCGTTGACCGCCTTGCCCGGAAACAGGGCACAGCCGCGCCACTCTCCGCTATCGGTGGCGATGAATTGGCAGTTGTGGCAGAACTGATCAGCCGCTGCGGAACCGGCCTTGTCGGCCCGTGGCGCCTGGGTGGCGTCATGCATGTACTTCAGGCCAACGGCGGCCGGATCATCTTCCGCAACGTGCGGTAGATCTTGGGAGTAGGCGACGCCGCCGCCAATCAAGCTGGCGACTGGAATAGCAGCCGCGCCGGCAATCGCCAGTTTCATCGCCTTGCGGCGGCCAACATCGATGTCTTGGTTTGCCATGGTTTCTCTCTAACTCCAGTGTTGAGGGCGTGTCGCCCCTTCTAGTCGGTTATCGCCGATTGACGCCGACAGCATCATCTTGCGCTGCCGATGCGATCGGGATCTGCAGTACCGTACCTCTCGCAAGCTGCCTGACTCGATGACACAGGTCAACGGATGGGGCACGAATTTGATCGCAAGCGACCTCAAACTCGTCAGCTTAAGACCTGTATCCGGCCAGAACATTCCCGATTTCAATGCTGCGTCAGGGGCGCGAGCTGATCGAGAATCGCGTGGACCAGGGATATGCCCAGTGCCCCCATGCTATGGGTCAGGCGTTCCGCGTCTCGCTCTCCATTGACCAGGCGCCGCATTATACCGCCTAAGCGGCCCATATCGCCCCCCACCTGAATCATGGCCTCCGCCATTTCCGACAGGGAATGCAAGGCGTGGGGGTCACCGCGGGCAGCGGCGTCGATCATCAGGGCCAGACCGGGCGCGGCCGCGGCGGGGTCGAACGGGGCAACGGCTTGCGGTAGTGCAGCAGGATCATCGATGCCCTGTAATACCGCATTGAGCACGACACGCTCGTCATCCGACAACGCCGTCTCATCGGCTGCATCTGGCTTGGCGCTTCGGACTATGCGTCCCAGGATCCGGGCCAGTGCGGGATGGCCACCACGGTATAATCCGCCTATCAGCTCCGCTGCCTCGCGTGCGGCGAGGGGATCGGTCCGACCCCTGACCACGCGAATGATCAGAGCTGCGTGAACAGAGACGATCTGTTCCTCTCGGGTCGGTATTCTGGCGGTCATGATATCCGCACCGTTGACTTCGTCCTGCCCTGACGTTTTGGCGGCGTGGGCAGGGCCATGCCCGACCGAATGTGCCGGAGCCGGTGTGGCCGATCCCCTGTCAATTCTGGCGAGGCAGGGGAGCAGCCGTTTGCAGAGGCTTCGCTTATGTCGCTATGGTCGCTGCTTCTGGATTCTAAGAGACCGCTCTCATGACAGCCACAGAATCAGACTCGAGCGTAATGGACCTGGCGCGCTTCTATCTAGGAGACATCCCTCATATCCGTGAACTGGGTATGGAGCTGGTGGAGGTCGGCTGCGGCGATGCGATCATGCGGCTGCCCTATCGCAGCGACCTGGTCGGCGATCCGGACACCGGCGTTCTGCACGGAGGTGCGGTATCGGTCCTAATCGACTCGGTATGCGGTCTCGCCGTGCTGTCTGCCATGCGCAATCCTGGGCCCATCGCGACACTGGATTTGCGCATCGACTATCTGAAGCCGGCGCGTGTCGGTGAGCCACTGCATGCGCAGGCGGATTGTTTCCGGTTGACTCACCAGATCGCATTCGTTCGCAGTACAGCCTTTCATCAGAATCCGGCCGAGCCCGTGGCGGCCGCTCAAGCTACTTTCGTGATCAAGGGTGAAGGCGGTGGACTGGCGGCCGACAGGCGCAGGTCGTGAATCTGGTGGCTTTGGCGGCGCGCTGTCGCGCCGAGCATGACTACAATCCGCTGTGCGACGCCATTCCTTACGTGCGGTTTCTTGGGATCAGTGTCTCGGAGGAGGCCGGCGAGTTCATTTCCCAACTGGCCTTTCGGCCTCGCAATATAGGCAATCCCGCTCTGCCCGCCCTGCACGGGGGGGTGGTCGGCGCATTTCTCGAAACCACCGCGATTCTGGAGCTGGTCTGGGCGCAAGAGACCCTGATGATCCCAAAGATCATCAATATCACGATCGATTATCTGAGGCCCGCGGGGCCGGTGACGACCTATGCCCGTGGCACCATAACCAAACGGGGTCGGCGGATCGCAAACGTTACGGTTGAGGCCTGGCAGGGCGACCGTTCCCGCCCGGTGGCTATTGCCCACTGTCATTTTTTACTTGAACTGACCCCCTGATTGGGTCTTCAATAACGATGGACTGTTGTGGATTGACGACAGTCTGTTTATGATGCGCTGCACAAAATTAGAACCTGAAAACTAGAAGACCACGTGGTGCCCACCGTCAGCAGTCCGCTCGGTCGGGCCAAGGTGGCAACGTCTTACTGGCATGAGGACGCCGGTCGACGAGGATCCAGGAGGCAAAAGCATGCGTCTCGTTGAAATATCACGGGGTCAGAGTCCCGTGCTCAAAAAAAACCACTTGCTCGCTACGCTCACGATTGTGGTCATGGTCGGATTTACGGCACCTGCATCGTCCAGTACGCCGACGTCTGAACAGTGGTGGAATTCTCGCCACACGCAGGATCTGCTGATGCAGATGCGGCGTATGGGGAGGCTGGTGGAGTACATCGCCAACCGTTTTCCGGTCAACAAGCATCAGGCCCGGCGCATCGTTTCCGAAGCGTTTCGGCAGGGATCTGCTGGAGACTTGGCGCCCGAGCTTGTGTTGGCCGTGATCGCGGTTGAATCCACCTTTAGACCACGCGTGGTAAGCCATGCCGGTGCCCGCGGGCTGATGCAGATCATTCCCAAATGGCATCCCGATACCATTGCCGAGATCGGTGGGGCCAACGCCCTGTTCGACCCGAACAAGAACATTCAGGCCGGCGTCCGAATCTTGGCCGCGTATCTGGACGCTCAGGATGGCAATCTGCGCAAGGCGTTACTGCGATACAACGGCAGTCACCGCAACCCGCGTTCTCCCTATGCCGACAAGGTGCTTGGGCAGTACGAGAACCTGTTAGTGGTTGCAACCCTGGGCAGTTGAGGCAGCCTGGGAGTATGCGCGGTAGGAATAAATGAGGCGAGGTGCTGGCCGGTTCGAGATCGATTTCGGGATCGTCCGAGCGGCATAACCGTCGCTATGTGACGAGGAGGATCGCGGGATCGGGCCGAAATGGCTGTGCCGCAGACCGTTCTCTTTCTACCGCGCTGATTTTTCGGGGTCGATCGATCGATCGTCCCCTGCTGTCTGTCCGGTGCGTAGTCTCCAGGCGGCAAGGTCCAGAATGTCGCCCTCGTCGGACAGTTCTGGATAGACTAATCCGTGTCGATCGCAGTATGCCGCCATTACCGGGTGGGCCCAGCGGAAAAGCGTGGCGTCATAGCGATCGGGTTCGAGCTGTACCCGATCGTACATGCCTGCATGCTGGCGTTGCCGCTGAGCTTCCGCCAGCACGATTGCAGCGGCCACGGAGACGTTGAACGAAGCGACCATACCCATCATCGGGACCACGATATGCGCGTCGGCTTTCGCTGAGGCGGTTTGGCTGACGCCATGTTTCTCCGCGCCCAGTAGGAGTGCGGTTGGGCGGGTGTAGTCCAAGGAACGAAAATCCACCGCCTGCGCTGAAAAGTGAGCGGCAAGCACCTGATGTCCGCTGTCACGCAGTTGTTGAATCGCGTGCTCGATCCGAGTCTGTGGCTCGACCGCCACCCAGCGCTCGCTGCCCAGCGATGTCCCGGGACGGGAGCGGTAGGCGGTATGCTCAAGCACCACGTGTGCAGTCATGATGCCGACCGCATCGCAGGTCCTCAAGATGGCCGCCAGGTTGTGCGGTTTATGGACCTGGTCGGTCAATACCGTCAGGTCGGGTTGTCTTCTGTCCAGGACTTGCCGCAGGCGCAGAAATCGTTTTGGGGTCATGGCAGCTCTGTCTCCGCATCAGGGGGAGGGGTCAAACCAGGGCGATGATCAGGGCCAGTACCGGTATCGCCAGGAGAGTGCTCGCCACCACTGCGCTGGAGGCCAAGTCGGCATCGCCACCGATTTGGCGCACCATCACGTATGAGGCGCCAGCGGTCGGGCAGGCCATGAAGATCAGCACCATGCGCATGGCGTCGTTGTCCAATCTCAGCACAAGCCCCAGACCCAGGCCAAGTAGCGGCATCATTAGGGTCTTGCCCACCGCCGCCGCAACTGTTCGGGATAGCACGGCTTTGAGCCGGGTTCCGTGCAGGGCGCCGCCTATGCAGATCAATGCCAGGGGTAGTGCCATTTGCCCGATTGCCTCAAGGGAGCGCTGGACCACGGTGGGTACAGGCCAAGTGGTCGACCGGTAAAGCAGCCCCAGGGCGCAGGACAGTAACAGAGGGTTGAGCGCCATGCCGCGGACGATCGGCAAAACATTGCGGGCGCTCAATCGCCCACGGCTCAGCAACAGGACCAGAACGCCAAGCACGTTGTAGAGAACCACCATCGGACCCAGTGCCAACAGGGCGATTCCAGCTGCCTCGTTCTGGCCGAGATCGGCGGCGGCGTAGGCCACCACCGGAACGCCAACGAAGGCAAGGTTGCCTCGGTAGACCGCTTGCACGAAGGTGCCAACTTCGCCCCAGGGTATGCGCAGTAGTGTGGCGATCCAGCCGGCAACGGCCACGCCAATCAGTGTGCTCAGCAGCAACACGGTGAGCAACGCCGAGGTTTGTGCCAGGGAGGCGGGGGCCGTCGCCACCTTGATGAACAGCAGGGCGGGTATTCCGACCCAGTAGACAAGCCGGGTGGTGGCATGCAGGTCGGGACCGGTCAAGAATCCGCGCCAGCGCAGAATAAGGCCAACCGTTGTCATTACGATCACCGGTCCGAGCGCATTGACCACGGGCAGCATGCTGTCAGTCCGGCTGGCCGGGTCCGCGTGCCTTGAGATACTGCGCGACCCTGAACGCAAGCTCCAGACCCTGTGAGGCGTTGAGTCGTGGATCGCAGTAAGTGTCGTAGCGATCTGCAAGATCCCGGTCTGCAATCGCTTGCGCCCCCCCGGTACATTCGGTGACGTCCTGGCCGGTCAGTTCCAGATGCAGCCCGCCCGGGTGGGTTCCCTCGGCCGCATGAATTTCGAAGAACGCCTCCACCTCCTGGACGATGCGGTCGAATGGTCGGGTTTTGTAACCGCTGGCGCTCTTGACCGTATTGCCGTGCATGGGGTCGCATGACCAGACCGGCGCGTAGCCTTCACCCTGCAGTGCCCGCACCAGAATTGGCAGGCGTTGCGGCAGGGTGTCGGCCCCCATCCGGGTGATCAGGGTGAGCCGTCCCGGAACCCGTTCCGGGTCAAGGCGTTCGACCAGTCTGATCA
>JAHEDQ010000179.1 GCA_024641125.1 Candidatus Competibacteraceae bacterium
CAGGTATTCCCTTCGCTTGAACTCCGCAATGATACGGCTTGTTGTCTCGGTGGTGATGCCCAGCATGGCACCCATATCTTCGCGTCCAAACAGATGCAGGCGGCAGTCGTTGTGGGGGTCGGCCAGACGCAGCAGCAGCCGCGCGACCCGTTGTTTTGCCGTACCGGTGGAAAACTGCGTCAGCCAGGTGTCCGCCTGGGTCAAGGCGCGCTGCCAGCGATTCAGCAGTTCCCGGTGCAGCTTCGGTTGTCGGGCCGCGAGATCGTTGACCACGGTGATTGGAATTCGGCAGATTTTCAAGTCGGTCAGGGCGATGGCATCGTGATGATAGGGTTGAGCCAGCAAGGCCTCGAGCCCTGCCACGTCGCTGGTTCTCAGAAGCCTCACGATGCGCTGCGTGCCATCCGGCAGATACTGCACCAGCTTGAGCACGCCGCTGCGCAGTGTGAACACCCAGGAGCCGTGTTCCTCGGCGTGGAAAACATGATCGCCGGACTCGATCAGTAAGTCGTCTATGGGTTGGTGAATGCTGGCAAAATCCGATGCATCCAGGCCCGAGAACAGGACCGAATCCCGCACCGAACAGTGATTGCAGTTGGCCTCGCCGCGCCAGGCCTTGTTGATCGTGATCGCTCTCATCCGTCTCTAATATTTAACGAACCGGTGCAGATTGCACTGTCCAGACTATATCTCAGTGCCGGCCGAGTCCCTTTGGGTCCGGAGCCGCTGATCCAGCGTATGCAGCCTTGCCGGCGTGCCGACATCCACCCAGTCACCGAGAAACCGGTTGCCCGAGACCTGCCCCCTGATCACCGCCTCGCGCAGCAACGGCGCCAACGGGAAAGCGCCTGCTCGGCAGTCCGCGAACAACTGCGGGCGTAACAGGCTGATGCCGGAAAAAGTGAGTCGTTTACCGTTGTGGTCGGGCACGACACGCTCCCCGGCCAGTGTGAAATCCCCGTCGGGGTTGTGATCGGGGTTGTTCACCAGCAGCAGATGCGCCCTGTCCCCCGAGGCGAGCGGCGGCAGCTCAGCTAGGTCCAGCGCGCACCAGACATCGCCGTTTATCACCAGGAATGGTTCCTCACCCAGATACGGCAATGCGTTGTGGATACCGCCGCCGGTTTCCAGCGCACCGGGTGGTTCAGCCAATACCGTGAGGTCCAGCCCCCAGGCGCTGCCATCTCCCAGAAACGCGATGAGTTGCTCCGCAAGGTGTGAAACATTAACCACTACCCGGCGGACGCCGCCGTTGGCCAGCGTGCGAAGATGGTGCTCTATCAGCGGTGTACCGCCGACGCACAGTAACGGTTTTGGCACGCGGTCGGTGAGCGGGCGCATGCGCTCACCCCGGCCGGCCGCAAGAATCATCGCGCGCATGAAACGGCCCGCTCCAGCCTTGGTTGCACCTGTGACTGCACCAAGCTGGCAAGGGGTTCCAACTCCCGATACGACTGAGCCACTTCGGCGATGTAGCCCACGGTTCGGGGCAGGTCCAGCAGATAGCCCGGTTTTCCATCCCGGTGGTAGAGGCGGGCGAAAATGCCGCTGGCTTTGAGGTGGCGCTGTATGCCCATCAGGTCGAACCAGCGGCGAAACTCCGCGGCGTCGCCGACAGCCGCCACGCCGCGGGAAAGCAGGCCCTTGCGGTGCGATTCCATCCAGTCGTAGACCCGAGCGCTAGGCCATCGCACATAGCAATCCCTCAGCAGCGACACCAGGTCGTAGGTTACAGGGCCAACCACGGCATCCTGAAAGTCGAGTACGCCCGGATTTCGCTCAGAAACCACCATCAGGTTGCGGGAATGGAAATCCCGATGCACCCACACCCGTGGTTGGGACAGCGCAGCCTGGCACAAGATCTCGTAGCATGTTGCCAGCGACTGCCGATCCGACGGCGTCAGATCCAATCCAAGATGCCGGCTCAGCAGCCACTCATCGAACAGGCTCAGTTCCCGGCTCAGCAAGGCCTTGTCGTAGGGCGGAAACTCGCGCTCATCCCGTTCGCCGCATTGCAGGGTCAGCAGCGCGTCCATCGCGTCGCTATACAGCCGATCAACCGTATCGGAACCCAGAGCCGACCCGTATTGCACATCACCCAGGTCGGACATCAACAGAAAGCCCTGTTCCAGATTTCGGTCCACCAGTTCGGGCACATGCAAACCGATCTTGGCGAATCGCTCGGCGACGTGGACAAAGGGTCTGCAGTCCTCCTGCGGCGGAGGTGCATCCATCGCGATAAACGTGCCGGACGGCGATTGCACGCGGAAATAGCGCCGGAAGCTGGCGTCGGCGGAGGCCGGCGCGATATCGAAGCGGCCCAGCCGCGGGCGCAGCCACGACGTTAACTGTTCCAATCTCTCATCCACAGCGCCAAAGCACTCCTGTAAAGTGGGCTTGGCCGCAAATTGCGACACTGCGTAAACTATGCCATGGTAGACCGTGTGGCGGACACGCCATGGCCGCGACCTGCCATTTTTCTGGCCATCCGGATCGTGCGTAAGACGGAACATTTCCAATTGAGTCGTATACCCGATGCCGTATCGCAACCGGCCGGGACTTGCGTCCGTTCGACGATTGAAAGACTACCGTGCGGTGGCCGGGTATTCCTTCTGCTCTTTTCGTTGGCTTGGGCCGTGCCCAGCCAGGGTGCGCCAATGCGATGGGCAGCCTGCAGCGCTGACGGGTTTCCGCCAACGCTTCCGCAGCTCGTGCTCGAAGACGGTGTGGACCGCAACTCGCTACCCACTCAGTTGGACGGCGATGCCGCATTGTCCGATCCATTGCGCCTTGCCCTGACCGGCGGCGCTTCCATGGAACGCGGCGACCAACGTCTTGCGGCGGACACGCTGGTGTTCAATCGCCAAACCAACGTGCTGACTGCGGATGGTTCGGTGCGGGTCGATCAGGGTGGATTGACCCTGTTCGGCGATCGGGCGCGCATGGACGTGGACGACGACGAGGTTCGTGTGTTCGATGGGGAGTATTATTATCGCCCCATACACGGCCGTGGCACGGTGGGTACGCTGCTGCTGCGGGGCGACAATACCGCCGATCTCGAATCCGCCTCTTACACCACCTGCCCGGTGGGGGATCGCCCGTTTTGGTCGATCCACGGCAAGGAGGTGCGACTCAATTCCAATACCGGGCGGGGTGAGGCGGAGAACGCCGTTTTGCGGCTCGGTGGCGTGCCGGTTTTCTACACCCCGTATGTCAGTTTCCCCATCGATGACCGCCGCCAAACCGGGTTGCTGCCACCCCGGATCGGGAGTTCGGACAGCAACGGTTTCGATCTGACCGTGCCCTTTTACTGGAACATCGCCCCCGAGCGAGACTTGACCCTATACCCACGCTACATGGATCGCCGGGGCCTGATGCTTGGCGGGCGGTACCGATATCTCGGCCGAAGCTACAGCGGAGATATATCCGGCGCCTTTCTGTCCAATGACAAGCAGACCGACGACAATCGCTACGCTTTCTCCTGGCAACATGTTTCGCAGATCAATCGCTGGGTCGGCAGGTTGGACTACAACAAGGTCTCGGACAAACAGTATCTGGACGATTTTGGCGACAGTCTGCTGACCTCGAGCGCCAGTTACCTGCCCCGACTGGGGCAAATCACCTATCAGGGTAACAACTGGCGCGGCCGCGTGCGATTGCAGAAATACCAGACCATTGACGAGGCCATCACGGCGCGGCAGAAACCTTACGAACTGCTGCCCGAGGTGCAGATGATCGGCCGTTGGGTGGATGGGCCGCTCGGGCTGACCTACCATTTCGATGGCGAAGCGACCGCGTTCGATCACGACATCAAGACCGAGGGCAATCGCCTCAATCTTTATCCCGGGCTTTCGCTGCCGCTGCTTCAAAGCTGGGGCCATTTTATCCCGAAGGTGAGTCTCAGCGTCACCAAGTACAACCTGGACGAGAACCCCAGGGGTGATACCAACATCACCCGCACAACACCGGTGGTGAGTGTTGATTCGGGGTTGGTGTTCGAACGACCCGTCGAGTTTCTCGATCAAGGCTGGAAGCAGACCCTGGAGCCCCGGCTTTACTACCTGTACGTTCCATACCGCAATCAGGACGATATCCCGTTGTTCGACACCACTCGCGTCAGCGAGGACTACTACTGGATGTTCAGGGAAAATCGCTTCACCGGTCCAGACCGACTCGGGGATGCCAATCAGCTCACTGTGGCCCTCACCAGCCGCATGCTCTCGAACGGTGCCGAGAAAGCGCGTTTCAGCATTGGCCAGATCCGATATTTCGCCAACCGGCGTGTCGAACTCAATCCGCGGCTTCCAACCCAGACCGTCGGATACTCGGATCTGTTCGCCGACGCCAGTGTCACTCTGTTTCCTGGCTGGAGCGTGCGCGGGGCGATTCAGTGGGATGTGAAGAACGAGCAGACGGAAGTCGGGCGTCTGGACCTTCGGTATAAGCCGATACCCGGAAGCGTACTCGGTGCATCATATCGGTACACCCGTGACGACTATCAGCAAATCGACCTGGCAGGGGCCTGGCGTCTGAACGAACGCTGGCGTCTGATGGGGCGATACCTGTATTCGCTTGAGGGCGATGTGGTGCTGGAGGGGCTGGCCGGGTTGGAGTATGAAAGCTGCTGTTGGCTGGTTCGGGTGGCCGGCCGGCACTATCGAAACGGGATCGATGATGCGCAGGCCGACAATGCCGTCTATGTCGAATTGGAACTCAAGGGCCTTGGCGGACTCGGAACCAACCTCAACCAATTGTTCGCGGAGTCGATCAATGGCTACGAACGGGGTTATTAGTGCCGAACATGACTAGATACTTTTTTTTGTCGCTCCTGCTCGCAATGCTTTGGATTCCCACGGGGTTGGCCCAGTTGCAGAGTCAAAGCCAGACCGCGGTGCTGGACTACATCGTTGCGGTTGTGGACGACGATGTCGTAACCGCCAGTGAGTTGCAGTTCGCGACCCTGAGCGCGATCTCGCAGTTACAGGCATCCGGAACCGAACCGCCGCCGGAGAACGTGCTTGTCAAACGGGTGCTGGATAGCCTGATTATGGACAAGCTGGAGCAAGAAGCCGCGGTTCGGGCCGGGATTCAAGTGGACGATCAGACCCTCAATGCGACCCTCAATCGCATTGCCGCCCAGAACCAGATCAGCCTGGCCACCCTGCGGGAATCCTTGGAGTCGGAAGGCTATGGCTATGCGCGGTTCCGCGAGGACATGCGCCGTGACATCCTCACCGAACGCCTGCGCGAACGCATGGTGAACAGTCAGATCAACGTCACCGAGGAGGAAATCGATACCTTCCTCAGTCAGCAGAAAATCGGTGAGAATCGCGAATACTATCTGCTGCATATTCTGATCGGGATGCCCGAGGGCGCCCCGCCCGAGCAAATAGCCCAGGTGCGGCGAGAGGCGGAGGAGGTGCTGGCGTCGCTTCAATCGGGCGCGGACTTTCGGCGTGTTGCGGCCACCGTGTCCGACGGCGACCGAGCCCTTCAAGGCGGTGATCAGGGTTGGCGCAGCACAGACCAGATTCCGGCCGCCTTCGCCGACGCGGTTCTTCCACTGGGTAGAGGGGAACTCAGCGGCCTGATCCGCGGCCCTCAGGGTTTTCATATCTTGATGGTCGAAGACGTACGGGACCTTCAACCCCGAATCGTGAACCAGACTCACGTGCGCCACATCTTGATCACGACCAACGAAGTTCTCAGCGACGACGATGCGCGACAGCGCCTGATCCGACTTCGCGAGCGCATTGTCGCCGGCGAGAGCTTCGAAGATCTGGCCAAGGCCAACTCCGACGACAGCGCCTCGGCCATCAAGGGTGGGGATCTGGGCTGGACCAGTCCGGGTGAGTTCGCCCCCGAGTTTGAAGAGGTGATGGTCGCGTCGCAGGAAAATCAGATCAGCCAACCATTCAAGAGCCGGTTCGGTTGGCACATTCTGGAAGTGATTGAGCGGCGCACCTACGACAGCACCCAGGAGTTCGCGCGCAGCCAGGCACGAGAGGCCATTTTCCGCCGGAAGTCCAACGAAGAGTGGGAGCTTTGGTTACGGCGGCTGCGGGACGAGGCCTACATCGAGTATCGGCAGCCCACGTGAGCGAACGCCCGCGCCTTGCGGTGACGATGGGTGAACCCGCCGGCATCGGGCCTGACGTGTGTCTGGATCTGGTCCAGAGGACGGATTCAGCGCGCCTCACCCTGGTTGGTGATCCGGATGTTCTGTGGCAGCGGGCCATTGATCTGGGGCGGCGGGTAGACATACGCCAAGTCGGTGCCGAAGGGGCGCCCGTGGATGCCCAAGTCGGCGTGCTGTACGTGTACCCGGTGCCGGTCGCCGTTCCGGTTCGGGCCGGTCGGCTCGATGCAGCGAATGCCGGTCACGTGCTGTCGGTACTCAGCGTGGCCGCACAGGGCTGCCTTGACCACCGTTTCGATGCGCTGGTGACCGCGCCGGTACACAAAGGCGTAATCAACCAGTCCGGCACGCCGTTCAGCGGTCACACCGAGTTTTTGGCCGAGCTGTGCGGAGACGTCATGCCGGTCATGATGCTGTGCGCGCCGGGTTTGCGCGTGGCGTTGGTCACCACCCATCTTCCGCTCAGGGCGGTTCCGGACGCCATCACCGAAGATCGCCTGGTCCGTGTCATCCGCATTTTGGCGCACGATCTGAAGACCTGGTTTGATTGCCACCATCCCAGGATTCTGGTGTGCGGGCTCAATCCTCACGCCGGCGAAGACGGCCACCTGGGCACGGAAGAGCAAACCCTCATCCGGCCGGTTCTCGACCGGCTCCGGCAGGAGGCCTACGATCTCACCGGGCCGCTGCCTGCCGACACCCTGTTCACGCCGCCTTTTCTTCAGAACGCGGACGCGGTACTGGCCATGTACCACGATCAGGGCCTGCCGGTGCTCAAACATATGGGGTTCGGGAAGGCGGTGAACGTTACCCTTGGGCTCCCGATCATCCGAACCTCGGTGGACCACGGAACTGCCCTGGATCTGGCCGGTTCCGGCCGGGCCGACTCGGGAAGTCTTCTGGCTGCGGTGGATACCGCGCTGGAGATGGCCGGCGCCCGCGCATTGCACTGAATTTTTACCGGTCTCGAGTGCACCCGAATTGACCCTGCCCCAGGCCTTGATTTTCGATGTGGACGGCACGCTCGCCGATACCGAGCGCGATGGTCATCGGGTCGCTTTCAACAAGGCCTTCCAGGAGGCCGGACTGGATTGGGTCTGGGATCCGGAAACCTATGGCGCATTGCTGGACGTGGCCGGCGGCAAGGAACGCATCAAGCACTACATGGACACTCACAACGCCATCGGTCCGACGACAGCGGATGCGGCTGAGTGGGTCGCCGGACTGCATCGTGCCAAAACCCGCTATTACACCGAGCTGCTGTTGACGGGCACCATCCCTTTGCGTCCCGGCGTTGGGCGCTTGATACAACAGGCGCGTGAGGCAGGAATACGAACCGCAATCGCCACCACCACCACGGCGGACAATGTCCATGCACTGCTGGAACATGCCCTGTCCCCCGGCAGCAGCGCCTGGTTCGAAGTCATTGCCGCCGGCGATGTGGTGGCCGCCAAGAAGCCGGCGCCCGACATCTATGCCTATGCGCTTGCGCGACTGAATCTCCCGCCGCAGGCTTGTCTGGCATTCGAAGACTCGTACAACGGTCTCCAGTCTGCATTGCAGGCCGGCCTCCGGACCGTAGTGACCGTAAACGACTACACCCTGAACCAGGATTTCACCGGTGCGGAACTGGTTTTGAGCGACCTGGGTGAGCCGGATGCGCCGTTTGTCGTGCTGCGGGGTTGTTCAGTGGATGGTCAGTGCGTTGACCTTTCCCTGCTCGGGTCCATGTTCGATCAGTCGTCGTAGCAGGCCTCCGCCGGCCGACTTCTATCCAAGTCTGGTCCTGCACTCACAGCGCATTCGCTTCAGCCCATTCTTTCAACTGTTCCAGAACGCATAACGAGGAGCGGCCGAACTCGGTGATCTCATAGGCAACTGCCACGGGTCTGGTGCTGAGAACCTCTCTCTTCACCAGGCCGATCTCTTCCATTTCTTTCAAGCGCTGGGTGACCATCTTTTTGCTTGCACCGCCGAGCTGGCGGGCGAGATCGTTGAAACGTACCGGCCCGTCCTGCAGATGCCAGAGTATGGAACCCTTCCACTTGCCGCCGATGATGCGCATCCCCCGTTCGATGGGGCACGGCTCGGTGCAGGTCTGAGTCATCCGTTTGCGCCCCTTCGCGGCAGTTTCGAAAAGTGTCTTCATGACGGGATATAGGTTACAAAAAGTATACTGGTTGACGTTTGTACTCTAGATTAACACAATTGCGTATCCACTAAATCCACAGGTTCGAGGCCATGAAAAACGTTCTGATCATCAATGCCCATGAACACTACCCCTTTTCCGAAGGCAAGCTGAACGGCGCGCTTGTGGAGAGGGCGATGCACAACCTCAGCGAAAAAGGATACGAGGTCCGGCTGACCATCGTGCAGCAGGGTTATGAGACCGATGCCGAGCTCGAGAAACACCGGTGGGCAGATGCTGTGATTGTGCAGACACCGGTGAATTGGATGGGGGTGCCGTGGCGGTTCAAGCAGTACATGGACTTGGTCTACTCCGCCGGAATGACTGGCGCGCTATGCGACGGTGACGGCAGAACCCGCAGCGACACGTCCAAACAGTACGGCGCCGGCGGGACGCTCGTGGGTAAACGGTACCTGATCTCCCTCACCTTCAACGCGCCGGAAGAGGCATTCAACGACCCTGACCAATATCTTTTCCAGGGCAGGTCCGTCGATGATCTGTTCTTGCCCATGCACATGAACTTCCGGTTCTTCGGAATGGAAGCCATGGATACGTTTGCCTGTTATGACGTCTTGAAGAATCCCGATATCGACAACGATTTCGTGCGTTTCGAGACACACCTCAATCGTTTCTTCGCACCGGTTGCCGTGGCAGCCTAAGTCAGAACGTTTCTGAGCACCGATCTCGGGCGCGTCCCCCTAACGAGCGGCGCAGCAGGTTTGGATGCCGTCCGTAGCTAGCGACCACATTGATGAAGGTATCGACCCGTGGACGAGTACTGAGAATCTGAACCGGCAGACCAGAGCAGGTTCTCATGCGCTGGAGCGTTTTACCAAAGCTACTGTGGTGGCTTGTACGAGACGTTCCCGTCGCTCACGACTATGTAGCATTTCTTTTGCAGTTCGTTGATCAACGACATCAACTCCTGCTCTTCTAACTTCTTAGTGAATAGCGTGTTGATGGTGTTGGCTAGCGTTTTAACCTTCCTTGGCCGTGAATGCCCCCGCCCCGCCAGATTCTTCATGATTGCCGCAACTTTTTCATTGTCACTAGTGGCCGTAGACACCCGCAAAACAGGTATCTCTGCTAGATCTTTTTCTCTCTGAATCCGTATATTTCGGGCCTTCAGATGCTTGATCAAAGGGTCAAAGCCAGTGTCTTTCGATATGACGTGGAAATATGCTTCCGGTTCTTTTGCTACCAGTTCACCGACATAGAATGCCAAATGAAAATCAAGCGCATTCTTGCCATTGCCACCGATTTTCACGTACTGAGCGTTGTCCCCGAAGTGCTGCATCGCGGCAGCTAACTCGTATGGAATTTTAGCTTGGCTCGCACCAACGAAAACGCGAACCTTGAAGGGATAATTAACCAAGATTTCGAGATTTCTCGGCTGGACATTTTCGTAGTCTATGAGAACGTAATTCGTTGCCAAGCCTCTCTCCCCCTCTCTTTTTGCGGCCGAATTCCAAGTTGGCTGAATCAGGTTCGTTGGTTAAGCAAGTTCCATAAAAACAGCACTGAGTAGCCCCGTTTTTAACCTGCAAAACGCTCGCCATAAGTCCAAAGCTGTTGAATTGCACTGAACATCGAACCACTTTTGCATCGAAGCTTGACCCGGCGACGAGATTCCATCTAATTGAAACTTCGAAGAAAGATGACGTATCGTTTTTTTCGCACATTTTGGGTAGGCGGTGGCTCATGTGGTGAAGTTGGATTGTCGAGATCTAACGAGCCACAGAGGAGACCACCACCGTGGAACAGGATAGC
>JAHEDQ010000180.1 GCA_024641125.1 Candidatus Competibacteraceae bacterium
GGTATTCAGATCGAAGTGGGGCGAACTTGGTACCTTGCATCGTCGCTACAAGGGGTGTAACGAGCAGGTCCGGGCCAAACCATTCAAACCCCAAGGGGAGGAATACCGGGCGCTGGAGTACTTCCATACCTATATGTCAAACGGTCTCGAGATAAACGGGCCCGGCGCGCGAAAATAGTCTCGGTCGAATCGACTGCGTCCGGTGTAGCATCAGGGCCGCACCGGGCGCATTGCGCTGTCCATTGCCTGATCACAAAGAACCCCGTTCTCTCCACTGAGCGACAACAGCAGGGTCCTTATCGAATCAGGCGGGGCAAGGTCTTTCCGTGAACACCGCTGAAGAGCAGAGATACAGCAATCTGCTGCGGGAACTGGAAACCCTCGTAGGCCGAGAACTCGCCGATCTGGCCGCGCAGTCCCTAAGCACCATCAAACCACCCACGGCACAGCACATACCGATTTGTGTACAGGGGCCTGCGTGGTTGCCAGCATGGCGCATCGCACGGGCCGTCGATGAACTCCAGGCGCTTAGCACGAATATGCGCGCTGCGGTGGCCGAATCCGATCCCTGCGCCTGGCTGAGATGCCATGGCCTTCCAAACCCGAACCGACCCGATCCACTGTTCGCTTGGTTTGCGATGATACCGAGCCGAATTTCTGTCTCGCCCAAGCAGATCCTGGCGGACATCGAGAACACATTGATGGGCATGCTGAGCAAAAACGGCTCAGATATGGTCTCCGGGTCCATGTCCTCTTTCAGCGCAACAATCCAATTGGCCGCCCGTTATCTGCGCACCCGCCAGGCACAAAGAGTCTGGCAGCAGGCCACCTTGGTCACCGCACAACGGCTGTTCGCCGACGCACTGGAGCGCCTCGATGACCGGCAGCCCCGTCGACTTAACGATATGTGTGCACTGTTCCCGCTCTGGTCCCGCTGCCAGGCCCTCGCCGTACAAAGGACGGCGGTGCCCCATACTCCAAGTACCGAATCAGGGACGCGGCACGCAACTCATAACACCGTCCAACCCCAATCTGACTTTTTGCAAAGTGAGGTCGTGCAAACTGTTTCGGACGGGGCTTGCAGCCTAAAGCCTCCCCCTGCCGAAGCGCTGACTCTTCCAGCGCGGTTTCATGAGTGCCTGGCCTCTCTGCTGAATCGCATGGCAGCAGCCGCAACGATCACACCAGTCACGACGCCGCGCCGAGCGTATTGGAGGGAAGATGGCGCGGCACTGTACCGCTACGGAACCCCGGCACGGGACGGAGAGGCGCCATCCCTACTTATCGTCAGTGGTTGGCGACATCGCAGTGAGGTGTTGGATCTCGACCCGGACCTGTCGCTGGTGAACGCATTCCGGGCACATGGCGTCGACGTGTGGGTGCTGGAGTGGCCTGATCCCGCGCTGTCACTGCGCCCGCGCACGCTTGAGCACTGCCTGAGTGCAATTCTCTCGCCCGCCATAACATGTGTGGCGGAAATCGCGGGTGCATCGCCTGCGCTGCTTGGCGTCGCCGAGACCGGCATCCTTACCCTAAGCCAGGCTTCACTGCAATCAAATGCCCTGTCCGGGGTGATCGTAGAGGGTGGCGGTCTGGGGCTGGACCCAACCTGGTCCGCGCTCATCAGGTGGCTTCCCCTGGATGAAGGATCCACACCAGTCTCCTATCTATCAGGTGCGTTTTTGGGTGCACTGGAGCACAGTCTTTTGGGGTGCGGACAAGAACTGAGCCCTGTGATCGCAAGACTCATGGCAACCGAGCGCGATGGCTCGGCGCCGTCCTTCGCGCGCGCGGTGTTCTGGATGCTGGATCGCTCAAACCTTGATCCACATCTCCTGCGGGAGTATCGGGACGCTTTTGTTCCACCGCATGGAATCGCCCACAAACCGGTGGTGGTGGGCGCAACCCGCATCAATCCCTTCGTCTTGCGAACGCCGGTCCTAAATCTCACCGGCGCCGCCTCTGAAGGGGGACGGGTAGAGCCGCCGGACTGGCAGATTGAAGGGAAAACGTCCACCTACCGAGAGTTGTCGATTCCCTCCGGAGGTCTTGAAGCAGTCGTGATGTCCACAGCCCCAGTGCGGAACCGGGTTGCCCGAGCTATTGCTGACTGGCTTTGGCTCCGAAAGCCTTGCCCCACGGCCGGACATTCTTGACGGACGCCCCTCAATCGTCTGATTTGGGCTTGTCCTCGTTCTTCCCGCTCTGCGCCGCCTGCTTGTAGAATTTATCCTGCATGCTTTTCCACATGGCCAGATTCTGTTCAGCGAAATCCGACATTACGCCCAGCGGATTGAGACCCGGACTGACCGGGTTGAAGTTCTTCATCTGTTCCCGGAACAAATGCTGCTGATCGACGAAACCGCGCATGCTCTGTTCCAGATAACGCCCCATCATTCCCTGCAGCGTATCTCCATAGAAGCGAATGATATGCGCCAATACCTCGGTGGAGAAAATCGGATCGCCCTGTTCCTCCTGCTCGCTGATGATCTGCAGCAGGATGGTTCGGGTAATGTCCTCTCCGGACCGCGCGTCGATCACGTGAAAACTCACGCCATCCAGCACCAGCCGTTTCACATCCTCGAGGGTGATATAGCTGCTGATGGCAGTGTCGTAAAGCCGCCTATTCGGGTACTTCTTTATGATCCGTGAGTCGCTCATTTTCTCCGCACCAATATCGTTGAACGCGGTACCGGTCCACCGGACCGGTACCGCATGGGGTCAGTGCATGTACTGACCGCCGTTCACCGAGAAATTCGCCCCGGTGATAAAGCCAGCGTCGTCGTCGGCCAGGAATGCAACCGTGCGGGCAATTTCTTCCGGCCGTCCCAAACGTCCAACCGGGATCTGGCCCACAATTTTGGCGCGCACCTCTTCCGGAACCGCCATCACCATCTCGGTCCCAATGTAACCGGGCGAAATGGTATTCACGGTCACGCCCTTGCGGGCCCCCTCCTGGGCCGCCGCCATCGTGAACCCGTGCACACCGGCTTTGGCAGCGGAATAGTTAGCCTGCCCAAACTGGCCTTTCTGGCCGTTCAGGGAAGAGATATTCACGATACGGCCGAAACCACGTTCGCACATCTTTTCGAACACCTGTTTGGTCATGTTGAATATGCTGTCCAGGTTGGTTCGGAGCACCGCGTCCCACTGATGCTTGCCCATTTTCTTGATGACCGCGTCGCGGGTAATCCCGGCGTTGTTGACCAGGATTTCTACCGGGCCGATCTCCTGTTCGACCCGTTCCACTAGAGCGCCACAGGAATCGAAATCGCTTACGTCCACCGGCATTATGGTCACTTGGTAACCCGCGTCCCCCATGGCCGCCTGCCACTTCTTCGCCTGTTCCTCTTCGGGCGGGAAGTAGGCGCCAACCACCCTCCTGCCCTGATCACTCAAGGCTTTGCACATAGCCGTGCCCAGTCCGCCGTTGGCACCCGTTACGATCGCAACCTTGTTCGAATCTGCCATTGCACTTAGCTCCCTGGTTATGTTGTATAGGTTTTAGTCTGGGTGAAGGGCTCCAGTTGCCATGCGCTGGTTCCGCTCCACCACCCCGGCGACCCCCATGCCGCCTCCGATGCACAGCGTTGCCAAGCCCTTTTTCGCATCGCATTTGTGCATTTCGTGCAGCAGCGAGACGAAAGTGCGGGCTCCCGAGGCCCCGACGGGGTGTTCAAGGGCAATCGCAAAGCCGTTCACGTTAACCTTCGACGTGTCCCAATCTATATCTCGATTGACCGAAATCGCTTGAACCGCGAAGGCTTCGTTGGACTCGATCAGCTCGAGACCGTCCACCGTCCAACCCGCCTTTTCCAGGCATTTTCGACTCGCCGGTATGGGGCCTGTGCCCCTGATTTTCGGATCAACGCCGGCTTTGGCGTACCCCTGAACTTGCCGGTGGCGGTGCGAACGGCAAAAACAGTAACGACTTCCTGCACTGAATCCTCCTCCTGCTTCAGGGCGCAAACCAGACTCGTTCCCTTGTGTCACGGGTATAAATCAAGGTGCGGCCACTCAAGCCATGTCGACACAGCTCTGGGCTTGGCTGCGGAATCGTAATGCAGCGCATACCCGCTGCTCAGGGCCATGGAGCAGGCTGAAATAACAGCTTATGATGCGCCGCAATATTGAAGACTCTGGAATGGAGTGTCAACCTGCAGCGATGCTGCCCCTCTCAGGCCTGAGATAACGTTAAAACACCGCTCGGCAGCGAGTTACCATCCGTCGCCAGCCCTTCGTCTGACATGCCACGCAGGCGTTGCGCAACGTGCTGCCATGGTGCATTCCGGCTGCTCGGTGCCCCCGGACACACCTGTACGCCCACCCGGCCGGCGGTTCGGGTTGCGCGGATTGGCAAAAGACATGCTTCAATGCGCTGAGCGCGCAGCGGGGGAAGCAAACGCACCGACGTGACAACCGCCACTCAGCGTACCCTCGATATCGACAACTGCCCCAAACGGAACACCCGTGTTCAACCCTGTTACCAAGACCCAACCCTGGCCCCGATTCGAATTGCCCAAATCAACATCGGGATGGTCATTGCTGTTCCTCGTCACGATGCTGGTCACACTCGCGTTTCCCGTGTTGGTCGAGCGTTACCACGCGGTTGGCCCGAACCTGATCTCGGATTCCCAATGGCACAACCACAATGGCGCAACTGTCCAGTATTTGCCCACCGGCGCTTTGACCATACAGAGCAAGGACCGCAGCGCCACCCGCGGCGTCTACCAAACCGTGCCGGTTCCGCCGAAGTGTGAGCTGGTTCGGCTGAGCGGGACGCTGAATTCAAGAAGCATTGCCGGGGGGCCGAGGCCCTGGCACCGGGGACGTATGATTTTGGGAGTTGAGACCGAGCAACGACCCCGTCGCGGCCCCCTGTACGTTGCAGCAAGCCTTTCTGGAACGGAACCGTGGGAATCTTACCAACTCATCCGGGCCTGCCCACGCGGTACAACGCATCGCATGAACGTCCGACTGGAACTGACCCAAGTTACGGGCCTGATCACGGCCCGGGACGTCCGGCTCGAGGTTGTGCAACAGCAAGCACGCTTCACAATCATCCGCTGGCTTCTGGCGGGGCTTTGGCTGCTCGCCTTGTGCGGGCTGACCGTCTATCTGGTTCAGGCCCATCGGGGCTGGACCCTGGGTTGGCTGTTGGGTATCGGGATGCTGATCTGTATCGGCGTACTGTTACCTAAAGCGCTCAGCAACCAAATGGTAGATCTGATCCTAGGCAGCCGCTCGTATGCACGGACAGAACTTTGGTCGAGCGGCTTGCCCGCGCACTTTCTGTTGTTCACGGCCCTGGGCTTTGCCATCCGCCGGCATTGGCCCATGACCGGCCCCTGGATCATGATCGGTCTGCTTGCTCAGGTGGCGATGGGCGCAGAGATACTGCAAATCCTGGTGTTGGACCGCGACATCGCTGTCATGGACGCGGGCGCCAACGTGCTGGGTGTTCTACTGGGTTGGAGCGCCGCATGGGCGCTGGACCGGCTTGGGGATTACCGCAACAAACACACCTCCGATAAGGGTGAGGCGCCGTGAGACCACACCTCTGGGTGACCATCTCCGGCCACGGTTTCGGGCATTTGGCGCAGACCGCACCGGTCATCAATGGCCTGTGTGCACGCATTCCCGCGCTCCGGATGACAATCCAAAGCACATTGCCACGACAGAAGCTGGCGGAACGGATCGATGGGCCGTTCGAGTACGTGGGTGAATTGGACGACCTCGGCATGGCCATGTTTGACCCGTTCGAAGTGGATCTGGCTGCCAGCGTCGCCGGCTACACCGCACAGTTGGCAGAGTGGCCACAGCGCCTGGCCAGGCAGCAAGCGCTCATGTGCCGGCCCAGACCACACCTGCTGCTCTCCAATGTCTCGCACCTGGCCATAGCGGCAGGGGCGGCAAGTGGTGTTCCCGCAGTCGCTCTTTGTTCACTGAACTGGGCCGACATACTTGAAGGCTGTCTGGCGCACCACCCCATGCCGAACCTTGTGACATTTTTGAGGGCGGCCTACCGCCAAGCAGACGTCTTCCTCGCACCCACACCATCCATGCCCATGTCGGGACTGGGCGGGCGTGTTGACATCGGCCCGATTGCCGCACGCGGGGCAAATCGGCGACCACAGATCATCCACGACCTGGGGCTGCCGAAGCAGCAACGGCTGGTACTGGTCACGCTGGGCGGGATCCAAAGCCGGCTGCCTATGGAACATTGGCCGCGGACACCGGGCATCACCTGGTTGGCGCCCGCATCCTGGCGGATCGCCCACCCCGATGTGCGGGCATGGGAGTCCCTGGGTCTCGGTTTTCTTGATGGGCTTGCCAGCTGCGATGCGCTGCTGACCAAACCCGGCTACGGCAGCTTTGTGGAGGCCGCCTGCGCCGGGGTCCCGGTGGCCTATGTCGGGCGCCCTCGATGGCCTGAGGCGCCAGCGCTGGTGCGATGGTTACAGGCCGTGGCCAGCGGCCACGAAATTCCAGCGGAACTGCTGATCTCTGGCGATCTATTACCCACTTTGCAGATGCTCTGGAGCGGGACCAGGCCTCCGCCGGTCGATCCTTACGGCGTGGAACAGTCGGTGGATTATTTGGCCGCTCGATTCGACTGAGCCAAACCGCGCCGCGCTCTACCGTACAGGCCATTTCTTTGCCGCAACAATCCTTTGTATGATGGCGCGGGGAAAGAAATAACTCGACCGCGCACATCACCGAACATGGACTGGTGGTGACAGGGACAGGGAAACGACACCAAACAGTGCGTGGAATCGAGGCTCGGGGAAAACCGTGATCGAATGTCACATGCTGGAACCAGGCCTGGGAAGGGCCTGGGTTTTGTCGTGCGTCCACCGCATGCGTCAGCTGGCGGCGCATTTGGCCGACGCTGAGCATATCAACGTGGAAGGGCGCGTTTTTGCGTCTTGCGCCGTCTCCGGCAATCTGTCGGCCAAGGACAGTAACGTCTCGCCCTTGATTATCGCCAGCAAGCGCGGTGCAGGAGCCATCGAATGGGATGGTTTGAGGCGCAGGGGCAACGGCCAAATTCGCCTGAACACCATCGGCGGCGAGGGGGCCACCGTCGCGCCTGGCGCACGTTCTGGTCCGTTTGTGTGCCAGGCGGCGCGCGCTGAGTCCCCCGCTCCGCGAAGCCACTGCCACGACATAACCTCCCGATGCGCTTCGAGGCCCACCCGTGCTGCCTTTACAGCGCGGGCAATCCCAATCTCCAGAGCCGGGGAACACGTCCTCCGCCCCCGGGTCTCAAACAGAATGAGGCGCGCACGCACGCATCGCTCCGAGGTCTCGCCAGGAACGGACGCCTCACGTTGTCCAACAGTCACGCCTCCGGCACGCCGTTCACCGACTCCAGGTTCGGCCATCAGAACGCTGTCATGGTTCATGGCATGGCGTAGTTCTGCGGCCGGCACACCCTGCGCAAGCTGCACGGTGACCGCACCCTTTACTGGATTCAGAACGGCGAACTTGGCCGGCTTATGCCGGTCTTTCCAGACACCACGCTCGGCCTTAACAGGCCAGACCGAACGTGCGAACCGGCGCACAGCGTGCCACTACGTTGCGTGGCTGCGTTGCGCTCACAGCCAGGGCGAACAGGCTTCCACCGAAGCGGCCCGGTCCGGCACATCATATTTCGCGGCCAATTACTCAGGAGCTAGGACATGAACTTTCGAAGTCTCGGTCAGAGCGGCCTAAGGGTTTCCCCTCTTTGCCTTGGCACCATGATGTTCGGCGGCCCGGCGGATGAGGCCTGCGCCCGCGACATCGTGGCGGCGGCCGCGGCCGCCGGGGTCAACTTCATTGATACCGCCGACGTCTACAACGCCGGCCGCTCCGAACAAATCGTCGGTCGTTCGGTGGCGGGACGTCGGGATCACTGGATACTGGCCACCAAAGTGGCCAATGCCATGGGGGATGGCCCGCATCAACGAGGACTTTCGCGCCGTTGGATCATGCAGGCGGTCGAAGACAGTCTTGCCCGGCTTGGAACCGACTACATCGACGTCTACTACCTGCACAAGGAGGACCACGGCACACCGTTGGAGGAAACCGTAAGGGCCATGGCTGACCTGATACGCCAGGGCAAGATTCGCTACTTCGGGTTGTCCAACTTTCGCGGATGGCGGGTGGCGGCGGTGTGTGCCCTATGCGACCAGCTAGGGGTTGCCCGACCTGTGGTCAGCCAGCCGTATTACAACGCTTTGAATCGAATGCCCGAGGTTGAGCACCTTCCGGCCTGCCGCCACTTCGGCCTGGGCGTCGTGCCCTACAGTCCGCTTGCCCGCGGCGTGCTTACCGCCAAGTATGACGCCGATCGTCCGCCCCCCAGGGAGACCCGGGCAGGGCGGGCCGATCCTCGTATGATGGAAACCGAATGGCGCCCGGAATCCCTGGCCATAGCCCGTACCCTCGCGGCCCATGCCGAGCACAAGGGGCACAGCCCGATCGGCTTCGCCATCGGCTGGCTGCTGTACAATCGCATCGTAACCTCAGTGCTGGCGGGCCCCAGGACACTTGCGCATTGGGAGGGCTATGTTGCGGCGCTCGACTACCCGTTCGATGCCGATGATGAAACCCTGCTGAATTCCATCGTCCCAGCAGGACATGCTTCTACCCCGGGCTACAGCGATCCGGCCTATCCCATAGAGGGTCGTGAAGTCGGCTGATCCATCAGCATATCGCGTCAGACGAGCCAAGACGCGTCCGTTTAGGGCCGCCCTATACCGCACCGGCGTACTCCCCCCGGGCCGGGTAATCGTTGGCGATGGCGAAATCAAGCGCCCCCACCATCTCGGCGAATACCGGACGGACGAAGGGCATGGTCTGAACCGATCCAAAATAGAGGGTTTGATCGGGTTTTATGAGGAACACGCCAGGCTCGGAGAACAGGGCTGGCTCTTCGATACCGATGGATGTTGTGCCCAGTGAGGTGGATATGTACAAGCCCCAGTCCCGCGCAATCTGCAGCTGCAGATCATAGCCGACCCGAAGATCCGGCGAGCCAATGTCGTCCGCCATTTGCTGCGCACGCTCTCGTGCGTCGGCGCTCACCGCGAGCACCTTCACACCCCGCTCCGAGAACTTGGGCAGGAGTCGGGCCAGGTCTTTCAAGTATTTTCCGCAGATTGGACAATGCAAGCCCCGGTAAAAAACGACCATAGTGAAGTGTTTGGCTCCATCATCGGCAAGGTCAAACTCGCCGTGGGACAGAGTTTGCACGGTCAGGCCCGGCGTTCTCTGGCGTGGCATCAGCATTGGATAGTCCTCTGGTCATCGGTCTAGTGTCTAGTGTCTAGTGGGCCTTCGAATTCGGCGATTACGTAACCAACTATACGGTACGCAAAGCTACCGTGCGTCTGCAGTTTGTTGGCCTTGAGTACGGATCCATGGACGACACCCTTGATCGGCTATCGACAATGATTAAACGGTTCAACGGCCTACAGCCGCCGAGTCGGCGCCGCCCCAACCCAACGGCGTCAGGGATCGCGAGGGCAAGCGCAGGTGCAAAGTTATTGGGAGTTACTACACCAGATCAGCGCTCAGACCGCCGTGCGCAAAGCATCGATCTCCGTCGCCAACGCAGCCGGTATCCAGATCCCGTCTCGGACCGTCTCGGCACGCGCCGCGAACCGACGTTGGGACGGTAGCCGGGTGCCCTCCTGCGCCAGGATTCGTTCAAAAAGGGCCTCAGCGTGTTGCAGCTGTGCCCCCGCATCCTCACCGGCAATACAGCGACTGGGGTCGATCACAATCATAAACTCGCCACCTGGCGGCACACCGCTGTTGTTCGTGTCTAGGGCCTGGGCCTCGAAGCTAAAGACACTGCCTATCAGCGCGCCCGCCAGAAGTTCGACCATCAGGGCGATGGCCGCCCCTTTGTGCCCTCCGAAGGGCAATTGTGCCCCCTCAAGGGCCCTTGCCGCATCGGTGGTGGGCTCGCCGTCAGGGCCGATGGCCCAGCCCTCAGGAATCGGCTTGCCGTCCCGCAGGTGGAGCTGAATTTCACCCCGCGCACTGGCGCTCGATGCTTGATCGAACACCATGGGCGGGTGCCCGGCCCGGGGCCATCC
>JAHEDQ010000346.1 GCA_024641125.1 Candidatus Competibacteraceae bacterium
TGCGCGGCAGGACAACATGGCCCTGGACCGGGCATTCGATGAATTGGGCATCGGTCGGCTCGTTCGGCCCGGTCAGATCCGTCAGGGGTTTGTGTTCGCCAACCTGGATGAAGGATTCCGACCCTCGGAGGTCACTCTGGTCAGTGATCACAGCCTGGTCAGCTTTGTCTTTTTTGTAGAAGTGCCGGGGACCGATTCCGCCTCTGCCATCCCGGATGCGGGTGAACTCTATCCGGAGATACTCGATTATGAGCAGCCCGAGGAACTAAGACATGCCCTGGAAGCGCTACCCTGTTGCGCCGTTGATCGTAAGGGCAGGCAAGGGCCGCCGGTCAATCTGGTGCTGATCGGCTCCGCGGAAGATGTATTTGCCGCGGCCGTACAGCGGGGCTACAAGTGGGCCGACTTGGATCCGCTGATGCTGTTCAACAGACAGCAGGACGTCGGCGGGGCAAAACGAGCCGTATGGGTGACGAGCCAGAGCCACACGCTTCGGCTTTGGCTGGCGCCGATAACGTTCCAGGGAAACCCCGTTTGGCTGGTGCAGACTGGCCAGCCGGCCGCCGGTCGCGCGGCAGGTAACCAGGGGTCCAGCCAGCTCGACCCGGATCAGGCGCGCAAGCAGGTGGTCGAGGACTTGCTGTACTCGCAGGGTGTCCGGCAATTCGGCAGCCTACGGGCCATGCCAGCGGTGGGCGCAGATAAGCCCCGTGAAACCGGGGCTGGCGATGTCTATGCTACCGATGGATTGCGCCTGGTTCTGCTGTTCCAGCGAGACCCGGTTCCCCTATCTGAAATCGAGGTTTGGGACTGGGCCATGTAGCGAGCCCTATGCCTGTCAGGCACGATACTCGGCAAATACGTCAATCGACAAACCGAAGGACTGACTATGATGATCAAGGACACGACTTGGGCGCACAGGGCGCCGGTTGTTCTGACCGGGCTGGCAATAAGCCTGCTCGCCACCTTCGCGGCTGCGTACCCATTGGACGGTTACGAGTCCACCGGGATTCCTCGACTGCAGGCTCAGCGTCTGATGCAGGAAGGCATTATTCCCGGCAAACCGCGTCCGTCCGGGGAATTGATGCCGCTGTCTATGGTCGATCTTCGTTTGTTGGACCAACCCGATTTCACCTTGCCGCCGGCCGATCCGGCGCTGACTGCCAAGCTCAAGTCATTGCTGGGTCAGTATGCCAATCGCTACGGGATTGCGCTGCTGGACCTGTCAGACAGAAACAATCCGCGTTATGGCGAATGGAACGGCGACGTTCAGCAAAATCCGGGTAGCGTCGGCAAACTGCTGGTGTCGTTGGCCTTGTTTCAAGTTCTGGCCGACATCTATCCCGACGACATCGAGGCGCGCCGACGTGTACTCATGGATACGGTCGTCACCGCCGACGTGTTCAGTGTCTACGATCATCACACGGTTCCGTTCTGGGATGAAGGTACGCGGAAGTACACGCGCCGCCCGCTAAAGGAGGGCGATCGCGGTACTTTGTATACCTACCTGGACTGGATGATGTCACCCAGCTCCAATTCGGCCGCGGGAATGGTGCAGAAGGAACTCATTCTGTTGACCCGTTTTGGTGATCGCTACCCGGTGTCGCAGGCGGAATCGGATGCATTTTTTGCTGACACGCCGAAGGCCGATCTCGGTGAGATTTTCGAACGCGCCATCCAGGAACCGGTCACCCGCAACGGTTTGGATCTGGACAGTTTACGCCAAGGCAGCTTCTTCACCCGAGAGGGCAAGAAACGGGTTCCTGGCACCACCAGCTATGCCACTTCGCGTTCCCTGATGCTGTTCATGTTGAAAATGGAGCAGGGCAAGCTGGTCGACGAGTGGTCGAGCCGGGAAATAAAGCGATTGATGTACATCACCGAGCGGCGAATACGTTACGCGTCTTCCGGTGTGTTGCGACAGGCCGCCGTGTACTTCAAATCCGGCTCGCTCTACAGCTGCGAGCCGGAAGAAGGGTTTACCTGCACCAAGTATCACGGCAACAAGCGCAATTTCATGAATTCGGTCGCCCTGGTCGAGTCGCCCGCCGGACAGAATCGCCTGTTCTACATTACGACGGTGCTCTCAAATGTTCTGCGCAAGAATTCGGCCCAGGATCACCGCGACCTGGCGCGGGCGATTCAGGGCATGTTGTTGACGGATCATCCGGAGAAACCCCTTTCCGCTGGCGAACGGCCACCGGCGTTGACCTATGGCGAGGGTTTTATCGGTTTTCAAACCGAACGCGATGAGCTCCAACTTGCGGTGGATACGCAGGAAGCGCTGCTGGATCTGGGGTATGACATCGGTGAGATGGACGGTGTGATCGGTGCCAAGACGCGCGGCGCCATCAAGCAGTTTCAAACTGAGCAGGGTTTTGCGGCCAATGGACAAACCTCGCGCTCGCTGGTCACGCGCATGAGAGAGGTGGCGGTGGAGAAGGGTCTGTCGCGCCCGGCGGGTACCGCAGCAACGACGCAATAGCAGGGCGTTCCTGAATGATGTCGTGTCTCATGCGTCAGTCGAAATGACTATGGCGCTGCGCCGGGCGCCTCGCAGCTGCGCCCTTGTGGACCGTAAAGGCGGTTCGTAACAATTGTTCACACCTTCCTTCAGGGACACGACACCAGACTCATGCGCTCTATTTTCTCCCAGTCCCAATCGATCCCCAGACCAGGCTCGTCCGACGCCGGAATAGAGAGCGGGGTCGGACCACGGCAATCCGTTGAAACAAATCGAGTTGGTAGCGCACAGGCGAGCCGAATCGAGCTTAGAGGCGCGTTTTCGCCGGCGAAAACGCGCCTCTTAAGACGATGTG
>JAHEDQ010000020.1 GCA_024641125.1 Candidatus Competibacteraceae bacterium
AGCAGCCTGCTCATTTCCGTCAACGGTCTGCTGCTGCGCAGCATCGACAGTGCCAGCCAGTGGCAGGTGATCTATGCCCGGCAGGCCAGTTTTGTGCTGGCGCTGATGCTGGTGCTTGGGCTGCAGTACCGTCTGAAACTGCCCCGGATGATCCGGGACGTGGGGTGGCCGGGTGTGTTCGGTGGCATCAGTCTGGCGGGCGCCAACACCGGATTCATTTTCGCCATGAGCCACACCACCGTGGCGAGCACATTGTTCACCCTCAGCTCGGCGCCGCTGATGACCGCCGTGCTGGCGGCGGTTTTTCTGAAGGAACGCATCGTCCGGGTGACACTGATCGCCATCACCGTCGCCATGGCCGGCATTGCCGTCATGGTGTGGGACGGCCTTTCCGGCGGCTCAGTCATCGGCAACCTGCTGGCATTGGCCTGTGCCCTCTGCTTTTCCCTGTTCGTGATCTTTCTGCGGTTGGGAAAGGATCGCAATATGCTGCCGACCAGCATCATTGGCGCAACCCTGGGCGTGATGGTGGGTCTGCTCGGCTCTGGTTTCGACTTCGCCTTGTCAGCCCGGGATTTCGGTATCTGTTTTGGCTGGGGCGCCGGCGTTGTGTCCCTGGTCCACATTCTGTTCACCGCGGCTTCCCGGTATGTGCCCAGCGCCGAAATCATGCTGCTCACCCTGATCGAATTCACGCTGGGCCCCATCTGGGTCTGGCTGGCTTATGACGAAACGCCCAGGCCCATGGCCCTGGCCGGCGGATTGGTCGTTTTGTCGGCCGTTGCCGGACGCACCTTGATCATGCTGCTGACCCACCGTAAAGATGCACTGCCCACGCCGCCATGAGCTCATTCCGGTGAGTTCACAGACATGAGTGAGACCGAATTTCTGGTGGTTGGCGCCGGGCTGAGCGGGCTGCGTACGGCCATGGCGTTGTCCTCGGCAGGCCATGATTTTCTCCTGCTCGAAGGCCGCAGACGCCTGGGCGGACGGGTGCTGAGCTGCGATGCGACGGGATCCGACACCCAGGGCCGTGGCCTGGCGGGATACGATCTCGGACCCACCTGGGTCTGGCAGGGACAGCCGCGGGTGGCGGCGCTGTTTCGCGAACTGGGGATCGAGACATTTCAGCAGTACCGGCCCGGCGATCTGGTATTTGAAGAGCATCCGGACCGTGTACAGCGTTTTCCAGGCCTGGCCTTGCAGGGGGAGTCGCTGCGTGTGGTGGGTGGCATCGGTCGCGTGGTGAGCGCTTTGGCGGAACGGATTCCCGATCAGCGAATTCGGACCGGCGTCACGGTCACCGCTGTCACCCGCCAGCCGAGTGGTCTGCAGGTCACGGTCCGGGACAGTCAGATGCGTGACAGTGAAATACGGGCGGCAACCGTGTTGATCACGTCGCCCCCGCGGCTGGCGGTGAAAACCATTCTCTTCGACCCGGCCCTGCCGGAGGGGGTGGAGATGCGCATGGCCGGGACGCCGACCTGGATGGCGGGGCATGCCAAAGTCCTGGCCATTTACCGGGAACGATTTTGGGCGTCAGTGGGTTGTTCAGGGGAAGCGATCAGCCGTGTCGGTCCCTTGGCCGAAATCCACGATGCGTCTCCCCGGGACGGGGGGCCCTATGCCCTGTTCGGATTCGTCGGGGTGCCGGCAGACCAGCGCCGGGCAATGGGGCGCCAGCAGTTGCAGGTCGCGGCAGTGGACCAGCTCCAGCGTCTGTTTGGAGCGGGTCTGAGCAATCCGGAGCGGCTGCTGGTAAAGGATTGGAGCGATGACGATATGACCGCAACAGAGCATGATCGGGTGCCGCCCCACGGGCATCCGGAGTATGGTTATCCCGCCGACCTGCTGAGTCAATGGGACGGGCGACTGATGCTGTCCGGCAGTGAAACGGCTTATGGCAGCGGCGGTCTGATCGAAGGGGCGCTGGAGTCCAGCGAAGTAACTTTGGCGCGACTGGGTTTCGGTCCGGCTCGACATTAAACTGACGCTGACGGCTAGCGCGTTCGTCAGAACCGAACAAGGCAAGTGTTGCCAGGCCAGTAACTGACCATGACTGGACTCTGAGCGTGATTTTGCTTTACTGAGGATAATGGATTTCCTGCTGCGGGGAATCGATTTATATCGCAGCCTGCTGCGGTATTCTGCCCGGATGACCGTGGCGATCACGCCTGGAGGCGGCATGTTCAATCCCACCGCATACGTAATCGAAGGATTCATCACCCGCCTGGAGGAAATCTACTTCCAGACCTTCGGTCAGGAGGAGCCGGGTTACCCCGGGACTTTGGGCGTGGTGGCGCGGGCCGCACTGGAGCGCATCGCTGACTCTGACGCGCTCTACCACAATCTCGAACACACCATTATGGTGACCTTGGTCGGTCAGCAGATACTCCGCGGAAAGCGCATCGTCGATGGCAATGTCACCACGTCGGACTGGCTGCATTTTCTCTGTGCTCTGCTTTGCCACGACATCGGATACGTGCGCGGCGTCTGCAACGGTGACCGGGGGGATTCGGTGGTGATCGACGAGCACGGCACGCTGGATACTTTGCCACGGGGCGCTTCGGATGCGGCCTTGACGCCGTATCACATCGAGCGGGGCAAGCGCTTTGTCCGTGAACGATGCCGGGATGTGCCTGAACTGGACGAGGAACGAATCGCGGCCGCCATCGAGCTCACCCGTTTTCCAGTGCCGGCTGACGGCGATCACCAGGAAACCAATACCGAACCGGCGTTGGTCCGAGCCGCCGATCTCATCGGTCAGTTGGCGGACCCGCTTTATCCGCGCAAGAGCAACGCGCTGTTTTGCGAGTTTCGCGAGACGGGTGTTGCCAGTGAGCATGGCTATGCGTCGCCGGCCGATCTTTGGGAGAGTTACCCCAAGTTTTACTGGAACATGGTCCGGCCCTACATTGGATCAGCCCTGCATTACCTGCGCGTTACCCAGGACGGCAAGCAGTGGATCGCGCATCTCCATGCCAATGTGTTCGCCGCCGAGCACGGAGATCTGCTGATCGGAACACAGCCGGGTGAGGTGCCACGCTGACCATTGCGTCAGCGGGTCTTTTTTCTGCCGCATACCCAGCCGCGAGGGCGTAGACTTTCTCAGCGTGGCCGACATACCATCCGGTGATGCCTGCGCACGTCGTATCCCGGCGCCAACTGGAGACACCACGTTGATTTATCGCAGTATTCTCGAAACCATCGGCCGGACGCCCGTGGTCAGACTCAATCGGATGGCGCCCGACGACGTCGAAATGTACGTCAAGATCGAGTCGTTCAATCCCATGGCCTCGGTCAAGGACCGCCTTGCCCTGGCCATCGTGCTCGATGCCGAGGAGCAGGGCGTGCTCAGTCCGGGCGACACGGTGATCGAAGCCACCTCCGGCAACACCGGCATTGCCCTGGCCATGGTGTGCGCGGCCAAGGGCTACACCTTTGTCTCGGTGATGGCCGACAGTTTCTCCATTGAACGGCGCAAGATCATGAAGGCGCTGGGCGCCAAAGTATTGCTCACGCCGGCCAAGGATCGTGCCTCCGGCATGGTGGCCCGGGCCGAGGCGCTGGCCGAGAAGTACGGATGGTTTCTCGCCCGGCAGTTCGAGAATCCCGCCAACCCCGCGTTCCACCGCAACACCACCGGGCCGGAGATCCTGCAGGACTTCGCCGGGCGCCGGCTGGACTACTGGGTAACCGGTTGGGGCACCGGCGGCACCATGACCGGGGCCGGCCAAATAATTCGCCTGGCCCGGCCGGACGTTCGCATTGTAACCACCGAGCCGGCCACCGCCGCGCTACTGGCCGGTGATCCTTGGCAGCCCCACAAAATCCAGGGATGGACGCCGGATTTTGTGCCGGAAGTGCTGGATCGGGAAGTGTTTCACGAGAACGTGCCGGTGACCGATGAGGAGTCCCGGGATACCGCGCTGGAGTTGGCCCGCAAGGAGGGCATTTTCGTCGGCGTGTCCGCCGGTGCCACGGTGGCGGCGGCACTCAAGGTGGCGGCGCGGGCCGAGTCGGGTTCGGTTATTCTTTCGATGCTGCCCGACACCGGTGAACGCTATATGAGCACGTTCCTGTTCGATGACATCGACGAAGCATCGGACGAGGACTGGTTGTCGTCCCTGGCATAGTCCCACCGCCCGTATCTCCCGCAAGGCGCGGCGCCGTGGATCGATTGGCCATTTCCGCGCGGGATGGATAGGCGCCGTGGCAGTGCGTACCATGGATGGCGTGTTCGGACGGATCAGGGCCGGTCCAGGAGGTCCACCGAGTCCGCCGCCGCCCGATCATATCCTTGGCTGGCCAACAGCAGCGCGCGAGTATAGGCCTGGTCCGGGGTGCCGTCCCGCAACCGCGCCACCTCCAGTGTCTCCAGAATTCGTCCCTGTTGCATCACCGCCAGTCGATTGCACATGTGGCTCACCACCGCCAGATTGTGGCTCACCAGAATGTAGGTCAGGCCGCGTTCCCTGCGCAGCCGCACCAACAGATTCAGCACCTCGGCCTGAACCGAAACATCCAGTGCCGAGGTCGGTTCATCCAGCAGGATGATGCGGGGTTGGGTGATCAGGGCTCGGGCAACCGCCACCCGTTGACGCTGACCGCCGCTGATTTGGTGCGGAAACCGGAACCGGAACGAGCGATCCAGGCCCACTTCCTCCAGGGCCGTCAGAACCCGCCCCTGTATGTCGTCCATGCGGTGTATGCGCGCGGGTTCACTCAGAATCTGATCCACCGTGTGTCGTGGGTGCAGTGAACCATACGGATCCTGAAACACCATTTGCACCTGACGGCGGAAGGATTTCGATCGACGCCGTTCCAGGCGTTCTCCCGCCACCACCATGTCGCCGCTGACCCGGGCGACGCCGTCCAGAAGCCCGGCCAGGGCGCGCAACACGGTGGTTTTGCCGGAACCGGATTCCCCGACCAGTCCGAAGCTCTCGCCCGATTCAACAAAAAACGAAATGTCCCTGGCCGCGGCAAACGCGCGGGCGCCCTGACCAAAGTGAATGTTCAGATTATCGACCCGGATCATGGGTCTGCGGCACTGGGCGCTGTGGCCCATTCCGGATCCCGGTCAAGCACCGCAAGGACCTCATGGGGATGGCTTACGGAGGGCAGGCAGCCAATCAGTCCGCGGGTGTAGGGGTGCTGGGCATGGTGCAGTTGGGACGCCTCACAGACCTCCACCACCCGGCCGGCGTACATCACCAGGACGCGATCACAAAACGAGGCCACCAGGTTCAGGTCGTGACTGATGAACATCAGGCCCATGCCCCGGCGGCTGACCATGTCGTCGAGAATCGCCAGCACCTGGAGCTGGACCGTCACGTCCAGCGCCGATGTGGGTTCATCGGCGATGATGATGTCCGGTTCAGGGATCATCATCATGGCGATCATCACCCGTTGACCCATGCCCCCGGACACCTCATGGGGATACGCATCGTAAACCCGTTCCGGGTTGCGGATCTGGACCGACGCAAGCATGGACAGGGTGCGCTCACGCGCCTCGCGCCGGTTGGCCCGGGTATGGACCAGATACGCCTCCTCGATCTGTCGGCCCACGCTCATCACCGGATTCAGTGAGAACTTCGGATCCTGCATGATCATGGAGATACGGGCGCCCCGCACCCGGCGCAGGGTTGCCTGATCCGCGTTCAGCAGGTTTATGCCGTCGAACTCAAGCCGGTCCGCGGTGACCCGGCTGCCGGGTCCGGTCAGCCCCAGGATCGCCCTTCCGGTCTGGGATTTTCCGGATCCGGATTCACCCACGATGCCCAGCTTCTCCCGGCCCAGATCGAAACTGATGCCCCGCACCGCGTTGACCTCGCCCCTGGGGGTGTCGAATGAGACCGACAGATTGTGGACCTGAAGCAGTCTGTCGCTGGACGCCATGTTCATCCGCCCTCGCGCTTTGGATCAAGCACGTCCCGCAGACCGTCGCCCAGCAGGTTAAAGCCCAGGCTCACGATAAAAATGGCGATTCCGGGAACGGTGGGTACCCACCATTGGTCCAGCAGGAACTGGCGGCCGCTCGAGATCATGGCGCCCCATTCCGGGGTGGGCGGTTGGGCGCCGAGTCCGAGAAAACCCAGCCCCGCAGCGGTGAGGATGATCCCAGCCATGTCCAGGGTCAGCCGCACGATCACGGACGAGGCGCACAGGGGCACCACGTGGCGCAGCAGTATTCCCAGGGTCGAGGCGCCCGCCACCCGGGCTGCGAGTATGAATTCACTGTTCCGAATGGTCAGGGCCTCGGCCCGGGCGATGCGCGCGTAAGGCGACCAGGTGGTCAGGGCGATGGCCAGGATCGCGTTCTCCAGACCGCGGCCCAGGGTGGCGACGAAGGCCAGGGCCAGGATCAGGCGCGGGAAGGCGAGAAAAATGTCCGTGATCCGCATCAGCACGTTGTCCACCACACCGCCCATGTAGCCTGCCAGGGTGCCGATGAGCAATCCCAGGGGCACCACAATGATGCCCACCAGGGCGACGATATAGAGCGTGATGCGCGAGCCCCAGACGATCCGATCGTAGATATCCCGGCCCAGTTCGTCGGTGCCCAGCCAGTGTTGGGCGCTCCAGGGTTGGAGGCGCTCGTCCAATACCGGATCCAGCCCGCTGGAGTGGGTAATCCAGGGTGCCAGGATGGCCATCACAATCAGCCCGCCGACGATGAACAGACCGGTCATGGCAATCGGGTTGCGTGCAAACACCCGCCATGACAGATAGATGCGTTGCGCCCGGGCCTGCCAGGCCGAGGCCGGCGCATCGCTCATCAGCCAGGCGCGCAGTCCCTGGGATTCCGTTGCGGGCATATTCAGCGTGCCCTCGGATCCACCAGCCGGTACAGCACGTCGGACAGCATGTTGATGCCGACAAAACAGGCGCCCACCACAATGGTGCCCCCGAGCACCGCATTCATGTCGTTGTTGAACAGGCCCCGGGTGATGTAACTGCCGATGCCCGGCCAGGCAAATACCGTTTCCGTCAGCACCGACCCCTCCAGCAGCGATGCGTAGGTCAGGCCGATGATGGTGATGAGCTGGACCAGCACATTGCGAAAGGCATGGCCCCATATCACCCGAAACTCGGAAACACCTTTCACCCGCGCGGTGAGAATGTACTCCTGTCCCAGCTGATCCAGCATGAAACTCCGGGTCATGCGGGCCACATAGGCCAGGGAAAAGGTGCCCAGCAGGGTGGCCGGCAGGATCAGGTGGGATACGGCATTGCGGAACACCTCCCATTCGCCGGCCAGGGCCGCGTCCAGCAGCAGCACCCCGGTGTAGGGTTCCACGATGCCGTCAAAATAGACCTCCACCCGACCCGGCCCGCCGGTCCAGCCCAGTTTGGCGTAAAACACCAGCAGGGCGACCAGTCCAAGCCAGAACACCGGCACCGAGTAGCCGATCAGGCCGACTACCCGTACCACATGGTCTGGCCAGCGGCCCTGGTTGACCGCTGCCACCACCCCCATGGGAATGCCCACGAATACACCCAGCAGCGTGGCGACGGTGGCCAGTTCCAGAGTGGCGGGAAAGAAACGGGCGATATCGGACATCACCGTCTGGCCGGTCATGATGGAGGTGCCCAGATCGCCATGCAGCAAAGAATTGATGTAGCGCAGGTATTGCACCCAGATTGGCTGGTCCAGGCCCAGTCTGAGATATACCTGGTCGTACACTTCCTGGGAGGCCCGGTCGCCAACGATGGCCAACACCGGGTCCACCGGCATGACCCGGCTGATGACGAAAGTAACCGCGGTCAGCCCGACAAAGGTCAGGACAATGGTGAAAAACACGCCCACCAGCGCTCGCAGACGGTTGGGCGGGGAGGGCGCGCGACCCGTCCCCGCCGTTTGACCGTTGTGGTCCGTCACCTTTGTTGCGTCGATCCGTCGCCGACTACTTGGTCACGTTGCGATAGAACACCAGGACGAAATTCGACCCGGAGACAAACCCTTCCACGTCGGTTCGGCGGGCGACCTGCTCATTCTGCTGGTACATGATGACGAATGGGCCAATATTCTGCAGCATGCGTTGCAACTCCAGATACTGCTCCTTGCGGGCCGCAACGTCGGTTTCGTTTCGGGCCTTGACCGCTAGGGCGTTGGCCGCGTCGTCGGCCCATGCGTTACGCCAGGCCAGCACGCCCGTGAGTTTCGCTTCCTCCCGGTTGTCGGGGTTATGGGCGAAGGCGTCGGCATTCGAATGGGGGTCCACATAGTCCGGCGACCAGCGCGCCAGCAGAATCTCGTGCTTGCGGGCCCGATAGATCGGCCACAGGGTTTTACCCTCGGCGGTCACGATTTCGCTTTCGATGCCGGCCTTGGCCAGGGTGGCCTGTATCGATTGTGCCAGGCCCGGAAAGGGGGCGTTGGTCAAGGTATCGATTCGAATCTTGAAACCGTCGCCGTAGCCCGCCTCGGCCAGCAGCGCCTTGGCTTTTTGCACGTCGTAGGTGTACGGCTTGTCGTCCAGCGCGGCCCACAGACCGGACGGCCAGAACGCCTGGTGCACCACGAATTGTCCGGCCAGGAAGGAATTCGCCATGCCGTCGTAGTCCACCAGATAACGCAGCGCCTCCACCACCTTCGGATTGCCGAGGATCGGGTGGCTGGCGTTGGCCGCCATGTAGACGATGGTGCCCTTGGGGTAGCCGTCGATCACCACGTCCGCATTGCCCTCCACACCCTTGATCTGATCCGGGGTGAGGTTGCGGGCCATGTCCACGTCGCCTTTTTCGATCAGCAGACGTTGCGCGGAGGGCTCGGCCACATGCCGCACAATGACCCGCTTCATGCCCGGGGCGCCGTGACGGTAATTTTCGTTTGCCGTCATCGACACCAGCTCGTTGGCCTTCCAGGTCTGCAAGGCGAAGGCACCCGAACCGGCGCTGTTGGTTTTCAACCACTCGTAACCCAGGTCGCCGTCCTGCTCATGCTCCATGACCAGTTTCTTGTCCACCACCGACGCAACTCCTGCGGAGAGTGCATTGAGTACCAGCGCGGGTGAGAAGTCCTCGGTTATGGTGACACTGAACTTCGAATCGTCCACCACCTTGACCAGCTCATCCACGTTGTCGGCGTTCCATCCGAACTGGGTGATGATGAAAGCAGGGGTCTTGTTCAGCTTGACCACACGCTGGAGCGAGTAGGTCACATCTTCCGGGGTGACCGGGTTGCCGGAATGGAAGGTGAGTCCCGGGCGCATGGTGAACAGGATGGTCTTGCCATCATCGCTGAACGACCAGCTCTCCACCACGCCGCCGGTGAGTTCGGTGAGATTCTCCGGTTCGAACATCATGACGCGATCGTAAATGTTGGCGATGATTTCGCCGGTGGTCAGTTCGAACACTTCCGCCGGATCCAGCGTGATGATGTCGCTGATGTCCTTGGCCATGACAAACGTGTCTTTTGGCGTCGCCGCGTGGGCACTGAGCGCAAAAACGCACAGTGTCGAGATAAACCATCGATATAGCCTGTGTTTCATGGTGTCTGCTTCCTACCTCAAATGTGAATCGTGTATCGTGCGCCTCAGCGCCTTACTCGACGAGTCGCCGGTACTGTCTCATAACCTCCCTCAGCCGTTCGTGGTTGATGGCGTGCACCGTGTGATCGTCCCGGCCACATAGTGTGGTGGCGCCGACCAGGGCATTGATAATGGCCTCCTCGGTGGCGTCCACCGTTGCCAGAAACACCGGATCGAGCGCGCACTGCGGGAGCGGCGGTGTTGAGTCCCGGGGCTCGGCAGTGCCAATGGCGAGAAAGATATCCCCCGATCCGTCTTCGCCCCGGGTACCGGTGCGGGCAACACCGAGCGCAACCCTGCGGGCGATGCGCTGCAGTTGAATCGCCGACACCGGGGCATCGGTGGCCGCCACGGCGATGATCGAGCCCTGGGCACTCTTCCAGAGGCCGTTTTCCACCAGGTGCCGTCCCACCGGCACACCGCGAATGCTCAGGTCCGCCCGGGTGCCAAAGTTGGCCTGCACCAGCAGCCCCACGGTGTATTGGCGGCCGTCCAACTCCAATCGACGAGAAGCGGTTCCGGTCCCGCCTTTGAATTCATAGCAGATCATACCGGTGCCACCGCCCACATTACCCTCTTCGAGGGAACCGGTGGCGGCTTGATTGCAGGCATCGAGCACATGGGCCTCGGTCAGATGCAGACCGTTGATGTCGTTCAGGTAAGCATCGCAGGTTTCCCCCACCACCGGCAGCATCCACAGATTCCGGTCGGGATCGAAGTCAGGATGACCCGTGAGCCAGCGAATCAGGCCATGGTGCGCCATACCCACGCTGTGGGTGTTGGTGATGGCGATGGGGCCCATCAATTCGCCCGCCTCGTCCACCCACAGCAGCCCTGTCATCTCACCGTTGCCGTTGAACGCAAATCTGCCGGCCTGCACCGGCTCGAACGGCCGCGTCTTGCTCCTGGGGTGTATCACGGTAACGCCGGTGCGAACCGGTCCGGCACCGATGGCCAATGGGCCGGAACCCGCGACCAGGGTTTTGTATCCCACTTCAACGCCGGGCACGTCGGTGATGGCGTTGTCCGGTCCGGTGCACCCGTCGAAGGGGATACCCAGTCCACGGGCCCTTACCGGTTGCCTGGATTTGTGGGCTATTGACTCGACCATGGAGGGGACTTCCTGAAGGGCCCGCGTGTGCCGGCTCACGATGCTGTGTCTTGCGTGTAAGGCTTGGTCTGCGCCCACCGAAGAAGCATAGACCAGGAAACGGATTCCGGCGGACTGTCGCCGGATTCGAGAATAGCGTCACCCCAACCGTTTTGGCGATGGGCCTAACCTCACTGGGCACCGTCTGGGTGCCGAAATTTCGGGCACAGTCCTCCGACCAAACACGTGATCGCTCGTTTCTTCACTGCTTGAGTGTGGGACGCCGTCGTCATGTGAGCTTGTCCGGGTGGGGCAGGATATCAAGAGCCTTGCTGTAGACGGTCTCTGGCGCCGGCATGTGTCAGTTGGTGATCCGTGAATCCGATGAGTGGTTCTTGTCAGCTTGGTCAGGAATGCGACCCGCGCTCAAGGCCCGGCTGGTGGCTCAGGGCACGGAATCGGACCGCGCCCGAGTTACCCTCCCGGGATACTCAACGAACGTGGAGGGAAGGGGCGTGTATTCGGCCTGTACTCCAGTCACTTGTGTGCTGGCGTTACGTGAGCAATTTCCGGATGTCGTCCGCGCCGGGAACCTTGCCTTCAACAATGATTCTTCCATCGACGGCGAGTGCGGGCGTACGCAGAACGCCTGCATCGATAATATCGTTCATATCGGTCACTTTTTCGACTTCGTAACTGATTCCCAATGCCTGCGCCGCAGATTCAGTATTGGCAGTCAGTTTGTCACACTTGCTGCAGCCCCTGCCGTAGATTTGCAATTTCATTGTCTTTTTCCGTCCTGTCGTTTACCAGAGATTGCCATAGATATAGCCGGTGGTTGTTGCCATCACTATGACGAGAGAGCAGTAGATAACGGTTTTCTGATTTCCAAGAATCGATCTGATTACCAGCATGTTGGGCAGCGACAGCGCCGGCCCCGCCAACAACAATGCCAGTGCTGGACCCTTTCCCATCCCGGAACCCAACAATCCTTCCACGATAGGTACTTCAGTAAGCGTGGAGAAATACATAAATGCACCCAGGATTGAAGCGATCCCGGTGGATACGAGAGAATTATCACCCACCGCCGCACTGACCCATACAGAGGGTATCAATCCTTCGAAACCTGGCCGCCCCAGCAGCAGACCCGCGATGAACACACCGCCCAGTAACAACGGCATAATCTGCTTGGTGAAATCCCAGGTCTGAGCCGCCCATTCCCGATCCGACTCCCTGGTCGTGGCGATAAGCAGAATGCCTATCGCCCCTGCGGCGAAGGGTAATTCTGGGGCTCCAGGGGCCAGCAGCGCGCTTATGATGATCAGTACGCCCAGTCCGAGCACGGGAAAGGCCGGCCATTGCCATCGGGAAATGAACAATGCGCCGAGCAGCAGGGCAAGGAGTGAAGTTATCGGCCACTTCCATGTGTAAACCGCCATCCACAAAAGGCTATCGGCAGCGGCCCAATTGGCAAATACAAGAATCCCGATCATCAGACTGAAAAAAATCACAACTGTGCCAAGTGGCTTTACCGCCCCGTCTGCTGCGAATCCTCGGCCAGATGCGTCTGCTCTCGCCATCTCTTCCTTGCGATAAATCAGATGCATGATGGCGCCGATTACGACGGCGAAAAAAATGGCACCGATCCCCCTGGCGATACCCAGTTCTGCCCCCAGCACCTTGGCCGTTACGACAATTGCCATGATGTTGATAGCAGGCCCGGAATAGAGAAATGCAATGGCTGCTCCCAGACCCGCCCCGCGTTTGTAGATACCGCCAAACAGAGGCAGAACCGTGCATGAGCAGACTGCGAGTAAAGTGCCTGATACGGAGGCGACTCCCAGTGCCAGGGGTTTCGATGCCTGCGGTCCGAGATAGCGCAGTACGGAACCCTGGCTGATATAGACAGCCATTGCACCGGCTATGATGAATGCAGGGAGCAGGCAGAGGATGACATGCTCCTGGGCATACCAGTGAGTCAGGCGGACCGCTTCCAGCACCGCATTGTCAAACCGCGTATTACCGGCAGGCAGAAAGTAGAGAATGAGAAAACCCACCGCCATCAACACCATCAGGCGAACCTGGACGGGGTTTTCCCTGGACAGACTTAGCAGCTTTGTGTACACGGTTATCGTCCCCGGTCCACTCGGACATCGACAACTGTCGAGGCTCCCCGTGAGCGCTCAGCGGACAGGCTAACAAAGCCTCATGTCCCGGCGACCGGTTTTGGAGCCCAAGATCTGATGCACAGGTCTCCCCACCATAGTCTTGGTCGGGCGCAAAGGCGCATCCAAGACTCCGCGCAATGGTGGCCCTGGTTACTCCTGGAGCGCCTGTGACATCTGTTCGGAAATCATCAGCAGATGCTCACGCATGGTGCCCTGGGCCGCCACGGCATCCCGTTCTCTAAGGGCCGAGACCAGACGCGTGTGTTGTTTATCGTATTGGTTGCGCCGTTCGGGCGTCAGGGTGCGCTGCTTGAGTTTGTTCCAGGCCGGTTGATTGCGGACGCTGTTGATGGCACGGCATTGGTCGATGAGCAGTTCGTTTCTGGCGGCGCAGATGATCGCCAGGTGCAGGTCGCCGTCCCAGTGCTCGAACTCCGCCAGTCCCTTGGCCACAAGGCTTTCCCGGAGCGCGGCTTCGATGCGGGTCAGGTCCGCGTCCGATGCGCGGTGTGCCGCCAGGGCGGCGACCTGGGGTTCGATGATGAGTCGCACTTCCATTATATCGGCGGGACTGGCCGAAGCGATACGGCGCCGAAATGCCATCCCAGTCGATTCGCGCCCTGCCAGCACAAAGGTGCCCCTTCCCACGCTCCGGTCGATCAGCCCTTGTTCCTCGAGTCGCCGCAGGGCCCGGCGCACCGTATTGCGCGCTGCCGCGTAGTGGCTTGCCAACTCCCGTTCGGTCGGCATGCGCGCGCCCACGGCCCAATCGCCACCCTTGATGCGCCGTACCAGCGTGTCGAACAGTTCATCGGCTGATTTCGCCTGTGCCAAGGACGGACTCCGAATCAACGCCTACCGCACCAATATGGACCAATTCCGGGATAAGGCAAGCCCGCCGGCGTCTTCCACAAGCCGCCTGACGGGCGATTTGACAAACCGCAATCCGGTGCCAGACTGGAAACAACAAACAAAGAACCAATCTGCTATTGGTGCAGCATTGGTCCATCGAGAGGATAGTCTTGTGAAGCTGGCGACCTTCGTCCACCAAGACGTGGAGCAGGTCGGTCTGGTCGATGTTGCGGACGGCACCGTTACGCCGGTAGGTCTGCGCGACGTGGATCATAGTCCGACTATGCTGGATCTGGTTCGGGCCGGCGCGGCCCAGACCGACCTTGAGCCGGCTGGTTCGGTCTTGGCGTTGGATCGGGTTCAACTGCGTGCGCCCATTCCCAGGCCGATCCGGAACGTTTTCTGCGTCGGCAAGAATTACCACGATCACGCCCGTGAGTTCTCCCGCAGCGGGTTCGATTCCAGCGCCGCCGGCGGCGAGATTCCCGAATACCCCATTTTTTTTTCCAAGGTCCCGGAATCGGTGGTCGGACCGGCGGATTGCATCCGGTTGGATCCCAGGGTCAGCGAAGCGGTGGACTACGAAGTCGAACTGGCGTTGGTGATGGGTCCCGGGGGGCGAAACATTCCCGCTCAAGGCGCCTTCGAACACATTTGGGGTTACACCATCATCAACGATGTCACGGCCCGGGATATCCAGGGGCGTCACAAACAATGGCTGCTGGGAAAATCCCAGGATACGTTCTGTCCCATGGGCCCCTGGATCGTGACCGCCGATGAGTTGGACGCCACCGCGTTGGACGTGTCCACCCATGTCAACGGCGAATTGCGTCAAACGGCCAACACCCGCGACCTGATCTTTGACATACCCACCATGGTCGCCGCCGCCTCCAACGGCATCACCCTCTTGGCCGGGGACATCATCGCCACCGGCACCCCGGCGGGCGTCGGGATCGGGTTCGATCCGCCCCGTTTTCTGCAGGCCGGCGACGTGGTGCGCATGGACATCGAGGGCATCGGCACCATCGAGAACCGGGTCGAGTCCATGGGCGAGCCCCGGTGAGCAGCCATGTGATCGAGCAGATGGCGGTGGAGGTGGAGGGCGACGGGGACGCGGTGGTGATGATCCACGGGCTGGGCGGCACCTCCAATACCTTCAGCCCGCAGATGGCCGTCACCCGCGATCGTTATCGCAGCATTCGCCCGGATCTGCCCTGTTCCGGGCGTTCCGCCAACCACGAGGCGCCCGGCATCCAGTCTTTCGCCGATCGTGTCGTTCGGGCGATCAACGTACTGGGTGTCAGCCGGGCGTATTTCTTGGGCCACTCCATGGGCACCATCGTGTGTCAGCATATCGCCGCCCAGCATCCGAGCCTGGTGAAGGGACTGTTTTTGTGTGGCACTTTGCTGGAGCCGCCCCAGGCTGCGCGCCAGGGGCTGCGGGATCGGGCCAAGCTGGCCCGGTCGGAAGGCATGGTCGGCATCGCCGATGCGATTGTACAGGTGGCGACCGCCACCGCTACCAAACGAAACAACGCGGTTGCACTGGCCTTCGTGCGGGAAAGCATTATGCGCCAGTGCCCGGAAGGCTATGCCCGAAGCTGCGAGGCGCTGGCCGAGGCCACTGCGGCGGATCCTCGTCTGATCAGCTGCCCGGTACTGAGCGTCACCGGGGAAGAGGATGTGGTGGGTCCGCCTTCGGTGTCCCGGCAGCTGGCCGACCAATTGGAGCAGGGGCGGGCGCTGGTGCTGGCCGGTTGCGGCCACTGGACCACCATCGAGCGTCCGTTGGAAGTCAACGACGCGCTGAAGGCGTTTCTGGCCGGCAATCGGCGCTGATTTTCGCAGGCGGCCACGCGCCGTCGGGAGTCCACTGAGATGGCCAATATCGTTTTTACCAACGTCCGAATTCTGGATGGCAGCGGCGAGTACCCCTACAGCGGGGAGGTCACCGTCCAGGGCAATCGCATCCAGCACATCACCCGGGGCTACCGGGCCTCGCCCACCAACGGCCACACCGTCATCGACGGCGCCGGCGCCACCCTGATGCCCGGTTTGTGCGATGCCCATACCCACTTCAGTTGGAACGACCAACCCAGTCTGGACGCGATTCAGCGCATGCCGCCCGAGGAACACACCCTGTTCAGCGCCCAGGTTGCCAAGACCCTCCTGGACAGCGGGTTCACCATGTGTGTGGGCGCCGCGGCGGCCAAACCCCGGCTGGACGTGGTGATCCGGAATGCGATCAATTGCGGACAGATTCCGGGACCGCGCTACCTGGCGAACGGTCAGGAGATCGCGACTCTGGGTGGCCTGGGTGACACCTCGCCACCCCACATCGACGTGCCTGAGCTCAGCTTCGGAGTGGTGGTGAGCGGTCCTGAGGAGATGCGCCGGGTGGTCCGAACCTTCATCAAATACGGGGTCGATTTGCTGAAATTGAACCTCTCCGGTGAGGAAATAGCGGGTGTCGGAGCCGAGGAAACACCGATGACCGACGAGGAGACGGCGATGGCCGTTTCCGAGGCGCGCCGCCGCGGCAAGCGGGTCTGTGCCCACGCCCGCTCCGCCGAGTCGGTGAAAATGTGCGTGCGCCACGGGGTGGACATCATCTACCACGCCAGTTTCGCCGACGAGGAGGCCCTGGACCTGTTGGAGGCCAACAAGGACAAGCACTTCGTGGCGCCCGGTCTGGCCTGGCTGATTCAGACGTCGCGTCATGCCGAGCCCTGGGGAATCAAGCCGGACTCACCACTGGCCATCATGTATCAGCGGGAGCTCGAGGTGGCGGTGGAGACCATGCGCAAAATGCACAAACGCGGGATTCGGGTACTGCCCGGCGGCGACTATGGATTCGCCTGGACGCCTCACGGAACCAATGCCCGCGATCTCGAGTACTTCGTCAACATGGTCGGGATGACCCCGATGGAAGCCGTGGTATCGGCCACGCGCATGGGGGGAGAGATATTCGGCAAACCCAAGGAACTGGGGCTGCTCAAGGAAGGGTACCTGGCCGATCTGCTGCTGGTGGACGGAGACCCGCTGGCGGACATCGCCATTTTGCAGGACAAGTCGCGCCTTCTGGCAATCATGAAGGACGGCGAATTCTACAAACAACCGGACGTAACCCCGCAGCGGGCGCGGCTGGCCGTTTAGGGAGCCCCTGATTTACTCGTGAACGTGCATGTTGGGACTCAAATGCGCAGCGTCATGGTTGCAACTCTTGGCAATAGAACAATTATTGCCCGTGATCTGCGCCTTGAATCTGCACAGTTCCGCCTCCAACCTGCTTGGTCCGGAGTAAATCGGGGGCTCCCCAGGGGCTCGACGGTCTGATCCGGTGAAGCTGTTTCTGCTGACGCTGCTCAACGGTCTCACCCTTGCGGCGCTGTACTTTCTGGTGGCCAGCGGCTTTACCCTGGTGTTCGGGTTGATGCGCAATGTCAATCTGGCCCACGGATCGCTCTATCTGCTGGGTGCTTACATCGGCTACGACGTGGCCGATTTCAGCGGTTCCTGGTTTCTGGGGGTGGCCGCGGGTTTCGTTTCAATGGCGGCTGCCGGCCTGTTGCTGCAGGTTCTGGTGTTCCGGCACATGGAGGGTCAGGATCTGCGACAGACCCTGGTAACCATCGGTATCTCCATCGTGCTGGCCGATCTCATGCTGGCGATCTGGGGCGGAACCACGTATCAGTTCGAACCACCGGAATGGCTGTATGGGGCCACCCGGATGCCGCTGGTGCGCGCCTATCCAACGTATCGGCTCGCCCTTTTGGGCACCGCCGTGGTGATCGGCATTGCCCTGTGGTTGTTTTTGAACCGGACCCGGGTCGGGATGATGATCCGTGCCGGGGTCGACGACCGTGAAATGCTTTCTGCCACCGGCATCAACGTGCACCTGGTGTTCGCCATCACCTTTGCCATCGGCGCCGGGCTGGCCGGTTTTGCCGGTGTGGTGGGTGGCACCGCCCTGTCCATCGCACCGGGCGAGGACGTGCGCTACCTTCTGGCCTCCCTTGTGGTGGTGATCGTGGGCGGCATGGGCAGCGTGGCCGGGGCCGCCATAGGCGCCCTGCTGATTGGCTTGGCGGAGCAGTTCGGCCTGGCTTACTCACCCACCTACGGTGTGGTCTACACCTTTCTGATCATGGTGCTGGTACTGGCCGTGCGTCCCCAGGGCATCATGGGAAAAAAAGCATGAATCCGGTCCGGGCGGGCGTGCAGGGAAAGACCACAGCAGTTGGCGTTTACCCGGGGTATGCGGTGCTTTTGATCCTGTTGCTGGCCTATCCCTGGGTCGCCAGCGGGTTCTGGACGGTTCAGGTTGGCGCCTACAGCCTGATACTCGGGATAATTTCTCTGTCGCTGATGTTCCTGGCCGGCTACGGTGGAGTGGTTTCGCTGGCACAACTGACCATTGCCGGTTGTGCCGGGTACATGCTCGCCATCCACGGGGTCAACAGCGCCGGGCTCGGTCTGGGATGGCCCTGGTGGGCGGCGGTACCGATGGCCATTGTCATCGCCACCCTGATGGCCACACTGATCGGTTTGATTTCAGTGCGAACCGAGGGGATCTACACGATCATGATCACCCTTGCCATCGCTGTGGCCTTTTTCTACTTCACCCGCCAGAACTATACGGTGTTCAACGGATTTACCGGCTTTGCCGGTGTGGAGCCGCCGCCCCTGTTCGGAATCAACTGGCGCGACGCCATGCCGTTCTACTACCTCTGTCTCACGGTGGCGGTGCTGTGTTACAGCCTGGTGCTGTACCTGGGGCGATCCAACTTCGGCATTGCCATGCAGGCGATCCGCGACAATCCACGGCGCATGTCCACCCTCGGTTTCAGTGTCAACACCCACCGGGTGCTGGCTTACACCATTGCTGGATTCGTGGCGGCCCTGGGCGGGGTGCTGTCGGTCTGGTTCAACGGGCGCATCTCACCCGGGTCCATCTCCACCGGGCCGGTCATCGATATCCTCATTATTGCGGTGGTCGGCGGCCTGAGTCGGCCCATCGGCCCGTTTCTCGGTGCACTGGTGTTCGTGCTGCTGGAGAATTTTGCCATCGATCTCATAGACCGCGACCGGTTCAACACGGTCATCGGCGTTGCGTTTCTGGCCATGGTGTTGTTCTCACCCGATGGTCTGCTGGGTTTATGGGAAAAACTCAAGCCGCGGCTCGTGCCGCGCAGGGAGGGCTCGGCAGGGACGTAGTTTTATCAACCAGTGTCCACGGACGTCACCGCAGACCAGAGCATTGCGGGACGCCGTTGGATAAGGAGGATCGAGTAGTGAGTATCGAAAAGCGAACTGTACCGGGCGTTAAACGCAGCCTGCTAGCCGCGGCTGTACTGGCAGTATCGGCCAGCGCCGGGGCGGCGGACGGGGTCAAGATGGGGGCCCTCGCCACCCTGGAGGGGGCCTTCACCGTGCTCGGCGAGGACGGCATGCGCGGCGTGAAAATGGCCCTGGCGGAGCGGGACAACAAGGCCTGCGGCCAGGAAATCGAACTGATTACCGGCTCATCCGACGCCTCGCCGGACAGCGCCATCCGTGCGGCGCGGAAGCTGGTGGAGCAGGACAAGGTCGAGATTCTGATTGGACCCCTGTCCGGTTCAGAGGGACTCGCGGTCAAGGATTACGCCAAGACCCAACCCCAGGTCACATTCCTCAACGGCACCTCCGCGGCTCAGGACACCACCCTGCGTGATCCGGCGGACAACTTCTTCCGCTGGACCACCGACGGTGCCCAATGGCAGGCCGGCCTCGGCACCTATGCCTATGACGAAAAGGGCTATAAGACCGTCGTCGCCATCGCCGAGGACTACTCCTTCCCTTACACCCAGGTCATGGGTTTTATGCTGGAGTTCTGCGAGAAGGGTGGCAAGGTTACAGACAAGTTCTGGGTACCCATCGGCAACAAGGACTATTCCACCATTGTCGCGTCGATCCCGGATGACATCGACGCCATCTATGTGGCTCTGGGGGGCGCCGATGCGGTCAATTTCCTCACCCAGTACGAGCAGGCCGGTGGCGACAAGCCGCTGATCGGCGGCTCTATCACCGTGGATCAGACGGTGATGGGCTCCAAGGGCCGTCGCAAGAGCTATGTGGTGGGCACACCCAGCGCCGGGCCGATCGCCGACTCCTGGGACGATCCGAAATGGCAGGCATTCGTAACGACTTATCAGGAAACCTATCCAGACGGTCTGCCCTCACCGTCATTGTTCGCACATGGCTATTACGTCAATACCCTGGCGGCTTTGACTGCGCTGGAGGCGGTGGACTGCGACCTGTCTGATGATCAGGCCAAGTTTCGTGCGGCCATGTCCAGCCTGGAACTTGAAACGCCCACCGGGATGGTGACCCTGGATGCCAATCGTCAGGCCGTGGCGGACATCTTCCTCACCGAGGTGGCCGAAGCCGATGACGGGACCTTGTACAACAAGGTGGTGAAAGTCATCCCTCAGGTGCCCCAGACCATGGGCATGGACCCTGAGGCTTTTCTGGCGCTGGGTCCGGTCGGACGGGACAACCCGGAGTGCAAATGATCGAAAGCTGGGCATGACGTGAGCGAATCGGCTCACAGAATCGCCCACGCAAATGCGGCTCATGCCCTCATTTTGGAGGGCGTGAGCCGGCATTTTGGCGCGCTGGTGGCGTTGGACGCGATCGACCTGCGGATTCGGGCCGGTGAGCGGCGCGCCGTCCTGGGCGCCAACGGCGCCGGCAAAACCACTTTGTTCAACTGCATCACCGGGGATTTTCCCCCAACGTCCGGTCGGATACTGTTTTACGGTGAGGAAATCACACGTTTTGCACCCCATGAGCGTATCCGTCGCGGTCTGCGGCGGACCTATCAGAACTCGCTGCTGTTTCCGAGTCTTTCGGTACTGGACAATCTTTATCTGGCCGCGCGGGGCGTCACCCGTCGGCGTCTGAGTCTGCTGCGGCCCGGGCCGGAGGATGCGGCGCAGGAAAGCGCCCGGGAACTGGCGCACCTGGTGCACCTGGATCACCTGGCGGACCAGCCGGTGTCCGAACTTGCCCATGGGCAGCAGCGTCAGCTGGAGATTGGCATGGCCCTGGCCGGTGCGCCCCGGTTCATTCTGTTCGACGAGCCTGCCGCGGGGCTGTCCCCGGCCGAGCGCCGTGAACTGGTGGCCATAGTCGAGGCGCTGCCGAAGCACATCGGCTACATCATCATCGAACACGATCTGGATGTGGCGCTGCGCCTGGCCGATTACGTCACCGTCATGAACAACGGTGCGCTCCTGAAGGAGGGCACACCGGAGGAGATTCAGTCGGATCCGGACGTACAGAGGATTTACCTGGGAGAGCAGCATGGATGAGGTGGCCCCATCCCCGCCAATGCTGGAGGTGCGGGACCTGCAGGTGTACTACGGTCGCGCCCATGCCCTGCAGGGGGTCAATCTGACGCTTCAGCAGGGGGTGGTGTCGGTGGTGGGCCGCAACGGCATGGGCAAGACCACGCTGTGCAATACCGTGATGGGCCTAATCCCGGCCCGGAGCGGAAGCATCCGCCTGGCCGGTGAGGACATACTCGGGCTCGATCCCAATCGCATTGTGCGCCGTGGAGTGGGTTATGTGCCCCAGGGTCGGCGGGTATGGCCCTCGCTGACCGTCGACGAGCACCTGAAAGTGGCGTTGCGGGGTGCGGAGGGCGCCTGGTCCATCGAACGCATCTACCAGACTTTCCCACGGCTGGCCGAGCGGCGGCGCAACGGCGGCGGTCAGCTTTCCGGCGGCGAGCAGCAGATGCTGGCCATAAGCCGGGCTCTGCTGGGCAATCCGCGTCTACTGATCATGGATGAACCCACCGAGGGTCTGGCGCCGGTCATCGTGCAGCAGGTATCGGAAATGTTGCGCACACTGGCCGCCGACGGTGATATTTCCGTCCTGCTGATCGAACAGAATCTGGGTGTGGCCACTTCGGCGGCGAACCGGGTCGCGGTCATGGTCAACGGGCGCGTCGTTCATGAGCTTCCCGCCGCGGAGTTGGCGCGAAACCTCCCGCTGCAGCAGAAACTGCTGGGGGTCCAGGCGCAGGATGACGAAATCGACGCGGTGGCAATCGACAGCGCGGAAGCGCCCAAGGCCCCGGGACGGGTGTTTCTGGTTCGGCGGGCACGGCACGATTCCGAGCAGATCCCGGGTCAGGGCGGGTTCAGCACCAATCGAGCGCCGACCCGATGGTCTCAGACCACCCCAAGCCACGGCTACGGATCGCAAACCGATGATCACGACCCGGTTCGGACCGCGGCTGCCACGGAGCCGTCATCCGAACACATGCCAATGCCATCCATACCGGTGTCCAGTCTGGTCGGGCGGGCTGCCTACGTGGTCGGAACCTTTGACACGAAGGGGCGCGAACTGGGGTTTCTACGGACCTGTCTGGAGCGGCGCGGTCTGCGCGTTGTGACAGTCGACCTGAGTACCTCGCGCCAGCCTTCGCCGGCGGATGTTGGACCGGGGGAGGTGGCCCGTTGCCACCCGAAGGGCGTGTCCGCTGTATTCACCGGCGATCGGGGCAGCGCGGTCACCGCCATGGCGGCGGCCTTCGAACGCTTCGTGGCCGGACGCCGCGACCTTGCCGGCATCATATCGGCCGGCGGTTCCGGCGGCACCGCGTTGGCCACGCCCGCCATGCGCGCTCTGCCGGTGGGGGTTCCGAAGGTCATGGTTTCCACCGTGGCCTCGGGCAACGTCAAGGACTACGTCGGCCCGTCGGATATTTGCATGATGTATTCTGTGACCGACGTGTCCGGGATCAATCGGATTTCCCAGCGGGTCCTGTCCAACGCGGCCCATGCCCTGGCCGGCATGGTTTCCAACGCCCTCAGCGAGATCAGCGGCACACGCCCTGCCATCGGCCTGACCATGTTTGGTGTGACCACCCCCTGTGTGCAGGCAGTGAGTCGCGCCCTGGAGCAGCAGTTCGACTGCCTGGTATTCCACGCCACCGGGACCGGCGGGCAGTCCATGGAAAAACTGGTGGATTCCGGGCTTCTGGCGGGGGTAATTGACGCCACAACCACCGAGGTGTGCGATCACCTGGTGGGGGGCGTATTCAGCGCGGGTGAAGACCGCCTGGGCGCGGTGATCCGAACCGGCATCCCTTATGTAGGGGCCTGCGGGGCCTTGGATATGGTGAACTGGGGCGCCCGGGAAACCGTTCCGGAGCGTTTCCAGGGTCGCAATCTCTACATACACAACCCGCAGGTGACCCTGATGCGGACCACCGTCGAGGAAAACACCCGCATCGGCCGTTGGATCGGTGAGCGCCTGAATCGAATGCCCGGACCGGTGCGATTTCTCCTGCCCGAGGGGGGCGTGTCGCTGCTGGATGCGCCTGGGCAACCGTTCCATGATCCGGAGGCGGATGCCGCGCTGTTCCGTTCGCTCGAGGACACGGTTCATCAGAGCGACTCGCGCCAACTCATTCGACTTCCCTGCAATATCAACGATCCCGCCTTCGCCGACGCGCTGGTGCAACAGTTTCTGGGCGTTTTTTCCGGGTCAGATCAAAAAGGATGGTCCCATGCCACGATTTGAGCGCAGTGCGCTGCTCGACAAGTTCAATGCCATGATTCAACGGGGCGAGCCCATCATCGGCGGCGGCGCCGGTACCGGGTTGTCAGCCAAGTGCGAGGAAGCTGGCGGGATCGACCTGATCGTGATCTACAATTCCGGCCGTTACCGAATGGCGGGCCGCGGTTCCCTGGCCGGTTTGATGGCCTATGGCAACGCCAACGACATCGTGGTGGAAATGGCACGGGAGGTTCTGCCGGTGGTGGAAAAGACGCCGGTGCTCGCCGGCGTCAACGGCACCGATCCGTTTATGCTCACCGATCATTTCCTGGACCAGCTCAAGGCGCTGGGCTTTTCCGGCGTCCAGAATTTTCCCACCGTGGGACTGATCGACGGCACCTTCCGCGCCAACCTGGAGGAAACCGGTATGGGCTACGGACTCGAGGTGGATATGATCGCCGCTGCCCATGCTCACGACATGCTGACCACGCCCTATGTGTTTTCCGAAGCGGACGCCCGTGCCATGGCCGGGGCGGGGGCCGACATTATTGTCTGTCATATGGGCTTGACCACGGGAGGCAGCATCGGCGCCGAGACCGCCTTGACCCTGGAGGGCTGTGTGCCGCAGATCCGCGCCTGGGCCGCTGCCGCCCGCAGCGTGCGTCAGGACGTGATCGTATTGTGCCATGGCGGACCCATCGCCATGCCCGCCGACGCCGAATACATCCTCTCCGAGTGCCCCGAATGCAACGGGTTCTATGGCGCTTCGAGTATGGAGCGACTGCCGACGGAGCGGGCCCTCACGGAACAGACTCGAACCTTCAAAAACATCACACGCGGCTAGCCCGGGACCGGGCCGGAATCTGCGGCGGAGGATATGCATATGTCCGGAGCAACATTCGGCGCCATCATCGGCACTTTGATCATCCTGGCCATTCTGGTGGCGATCGCGGTCTATCTCATGAACTGGCTGTATCGGCGTTCCTCCAAGGACATGGCATTCGTGCGCACCGGATTGGGTGGCGAGAAGGTGGTTCTGAACGGGGGCGCCTTCGTGCTGCCCATCGTCCACGACACCACACCGGTGAATATGAACACCCTGCGCCTGGAGGTGAGCCGGGGTCGCGAGTCGGCTCTGATCACCAAGAACCGGATGCGGGTGGATGTGGTGGCCGAGTTCTACGTCCGCGTTCAGGCAACCACCGAGACCATTGCCGCTGCCGCCCAGACCCTGGGCAGCCGCACCACGCAGCCCGATTCGCTGCGCGAGCTTCTGGAGGGCAAGTTTGTCGACGCCCTGCGTTCGGTGGCGGCGGAGATGACCATGGAAGAGATGCATGAACAACGCGGCAATTACGTGCGGCGGGTGCGGGAGGCGGTGGCACAGGATCTCACCAACAACGGACTGGAACTGGAAGCGGTTTCCCTCACCGGTCTGGACCAGACCGACATGCAGTACTTCAACCCCTCCAACGCTTTTGACGCCGAGGGTTTGACACGTCTCACCGAGGAGATTGAGCAGCGCAAGAAAAGCCGGAACGACATCGAGCAGGACACCATGATCCAGATTCGAAATAAGAACCTGGAGGCGGAGAAACAGGCGCTGGAGATCGATCGGGACAGCGAGTTCGCGCGTCTGGAACAAGAGCGGGAAGTGGAAATCCGGCGCGCCACACAGCGAGCTGAACTGGCCCGCGAACGGGCAATGAAGGAGCGGGAGTCGGAACAGGCCAGGATCGAGACCCAGCAGGAGCTGGATCGCAGCAAGATCGCCAGCGAGCGCGCCGTGGACGAGGCCCGGATCGGTCGCGAACGGGAACTGCAGCGACTGGAAGTGGAGCGGCGCAAGGCCCTGGAACTGGAGGAGCAAGGCCGGGCCATTGCCATCGCGGAAAAATCCCGCGAGCAATCCGAGGCCCAGGCGGCAGCCGAGCTGGCGCGGGCCAAGGCGGTGGCGGCCGAGGAGAGCGTGTTCTCGGTGCGCGAGGTGGAGGCGGCGGAGCGCAAGAAACGCATCGAAGTGATTGCCGCGGAACAGGAGGCCGAGCGGGATGGCATACGGGTGCGGCGCGCCGCCGAGGCGCACAAGGCTGCCGCCCTGGATCGGGCGGATGCGCGCCGTGCCGAAGCCGAGGGCGAAGCGGAGGCGGAGAAAATCGGCGCGCTCGCCGCCCGCCTGCGCCATGAAATCGATGCCGAAGGCGCACGACAGATGAACGAGGCGCACAACGTTCTGACCCCCGAGGCACGGGCGTCGAACGCCCGTCTGCGTCTGATCGACAAGTTGGAAGCCATTATTCGGGAAAGCGTCAAACCCATGGAGAAGATCGAGGGCATCAAGATTCTGCAGGTCGACGGACTGGGCGGTGGCGGCGGTGTCCAGGGCGGACCACAAGGCGGCGGAAGTTTCGCCGACAACCTGGTGAACAGCGCCTTGCGCTATCGCGCCCAGGCGCCCCTGGTGGATTCCCTGCTCAAGGAAGTGGGCCTGACCCCTTCGGACATCAGCCGCTATGTTGAACCCTTCACGGAGACCGAAACCGGTGTCGAACACGACCGGCCCAAGGATGGATCGGGGGGCTAGCGGGCGTGGTCAAGGTCTACACCTCAAGCGTGATCAACGCTCCGGCTGATCGGGTTTGGGCCCAGGTCCGAGATTTCAACGGCCTGCCCACCTGGCACCCCTTGATCGCCGAGAGCAGCATCGAAGGGGGTGATCCGCCGGATCGGGTGGGTTGCGTGCGCAATTTCACCCTGCGGGACGGCGGCCGAATTCGCGAGCGGCTACTGGCGCTGTCGGATTTCGATTTTCTCTGCGTCTACGCCATTCTGGAGTCGCCCATGGGGGTAGAGGACTATGTGGCGACGCTCAAACTGACGCCCATCACCGACGGTGACCGGACATTCGCAGAGTGGTCTGCCGAGTTCGAGTGCGCGCCGCCCAGGGAGCAGGAACTGGCCGAACAGATTGGACAGGGCGTGTTTCAAGGCGGGTTCGCGGCCCTCAATACGCTGATGACACGACGCTAGCGATTCGGTCAAGACACTATGGTGGAAGTGGTTCGCAGCACCGTCGTTCCCGTACCCATAGACCGGGTCTGGCCGGTGTTACGGGATTTCAACAGCCACAAGGACTGGCACCCGGCGGTGGCGGAAAGCCGGATCGAGAACGGCTTGCGATCAGACGAAGTGGGCTGTGTCCGCCGATTCAGCCTGGCCGACGGCGCCGAACTGCGGGAGCAGTTGCTTCGGTTGTCGGATGATGACCACAGCTACACCTACTGCATCCTCGATTCCCCCATCCCGCTGTATGGCTATGTGGCCACCGTCACCCTCAAGCCGGTGACCGACACCGATGCCACTTTTTGGGAATGGCGTTCCAGCTTTCGCACCCCACCCGGGCAGGAGAATCAGCTTGCCCTGTTGGTGGGGGAGTCCATATACGAAGCGGCGTTTGTCGCCCTGACGACGCGTTTGACCCATGGCTCGATCCGTTCCAGGGGCGGAGCGACCCCCCAAGTCCACGCCAAGTCATCGGCCAATCGGGTATGCAGCGGACTGGTGCTGCAGGCATTTGGCGGCCCGGAGAACCTGAAATGGGGGCCGGTTTCGGCCCCGCCCCCGGGTCCCGGCGAGGTTCGGATCGAACACAAGGCGATCGGGCTCAACTATATCGATGTCTACTGCCGGACCGGATACTTCCGCCTGGCAGAGCCACCCTGTCCACTGGGGATGGAAGCCTGCGGAGTGGTGACCGATGTGGGCGAGGGGGTCGATGGCATCCTGCTGGGGGACCGAGTGGCCTATGCCTGTGCACCGGTGGGCGCCTATGTAGAGCATCGCACCATGCCGGCGGCGCTGCTGGTGGTGGTGCCCGACGAGATCAGTTCCGAACAGGCCGCAGCAGTCATGCTCAAGGGGATGACGGCGGAGTTCCTGCTCCATCGCGTGCACCGGGTGCGGGACGGTGATGTGGTGCTGATACACGCCGCGGCCGGGGGTGTCGGCCAGCTGTTGTGCCAATGGGCTCGGGCCATGGGTGCCGAGGTCATCGGTACCGTGGGTTCGCGGGACAAGGTTCCAGTAGCGCGGGATAATGGCTGCATCCACACCATCGTTTACACCGAGGAGAATTTCGTTCAGCGTGTGGTCGAGATCACCGCCGGCCGAGGTGTCGATGTGGTCTACGACGCGGTGGGCCGGGACGCGTTTATGCACTCCTATGAAGCCTTGGCCGAGCGTGGCCACCTGGTCAGCTATGGTCAGGCCTCGGGTCCCATCGAACCCATCGACATTGCCGCGTTCGCCGCCAAGTCGGCCACCGTCTCCAGGCCCAATTTCGGTCACTATACCTCAACCCCGCAGCAGGTCCGTGCCATCACCGACCGACTGTTCCGGGCTTTGCGGCAGGGCATTCTGCGGGTGGACATCGGTCAGCGGTTTGCGCTGAGCGAGGGAGCCGAGGCCCATCGGGCACTGGAGTCCCGTCACACCCGGGGTTCGACCGTGCTGATTCCTTGAATGCTTCCCTCCGCAGCACATTAGCAGGACTTACCAGCGCTGACAGACCAGGAGACCAAGATAGTGGTGCGGCATTGCATCACAAGGGCTGGCCCGAGCTGATCGCCACAACTGGGTGTACAACTCACTCGGCCGGAGAGCGTGCTGCCAGCCCGGCATAGGCCGACGCTTGCCAGAGCAGCAGAAAGTCGCTGCGATAGGGCTCCCAGTGGATTACACCGGGCTGATCCGGGTCAGGGGGGGTGTCGCTGCGCACCGCAAGAACGCCGTTCGGATTGCGCGCAGCCCATTCCACTGACTCTTCCACCAGAATGGGCACGACCGGCTGCCGCAGACGCCCACTGAAATTGAACTCGCCGTGGTAACCGCCGACAAATGCAACGGGTCGCCCCTGGTTCTGGGCAGTGGCGACTTCGGCGGCCATGACGTCTATGTCGTAGTGTTGCGCCAGGTCCCGAATGAACGCCGCGTACAGTGTGGCCACCATCACCAGTACCGCTACACCCGGCCAGGCCCGAACGCCCAGCAGTCGGGCAAAAGGCAGCGCGAGGGCGGTGGCGGCCATCAGCAGCAGTCCCCATAGCGGCGAAATTTCATGCATCCACGACGGTTGGCCGGCATCCAAGGGCAGCAGGGGGAGCAGAAACAGTCCCGCCCCCACAAGCAGCGCTGGCAGCAGTACCGACCATATGGAGCCGCGACCGGCCTCACGGGGAGGTGGCAGATCGGCGATCGCCCGGCCGGCCAGTAACGCAAGCAGAGGAAAGAGAGGCAGCAGGTAGTGCAGCTGTTTGCCGCTGATCAGGCTGAAGATCAGCAGGCCGCTGACCGCGCCAACCAGAGCGAGACGCTCGCCGCTGTCGAATCCCGACCCGAAACGATGGCGCAGACCGCGCCAGACCGGGCCCCAAACACTCCATGGGTAAAGCAGGACCGGCAAAGTCGGCAGGTACCACCAGAATGGACGCTGGTGGGCAAAGGATTCCACCATTCGGTTTGCAGTCTGCCCCCATAGCAGAGCCTCGCGGTAGGCATCACCGCCGGCAAAGGCCGCGGGCAGGGCCCAGCTCAAGGCCAGACCGGCACCGAGCATCACCGCCGAAAGAATGCCCCCGTACCAGCGCCACCAGGATTCCGGACGCTGCTCCCGCATCCACAACGGTGCGGCCACAGCGACAGGAAGAACATAAACCAGAACCACCGGCCCCTTTGCCAGCACCCCGAGCCCGAGGCCCAGCCCGGCGAGTCCCCAGCCGACACGCGCGTGGCCGCGCCAGCTCAGCAGCACCCCCAGCAGCGCCAGTTGGACGCACACCGCCATCAGCAGGTCGAACATCAACACGGTGGTCCAGGCCAGCCACATCAAGCCGGTAAACAGCATCCACACCGCCAAGGGTCCCGCTTCACGCTGCGCGGGCCACATTTGTCGGGCCAGTGGCAGGGCCAGCCAGGCCCCGAACAGGCCGGCCAGACCGGTGACCAATCGGGCCGCCCAGTCGCTGACGCCAAACACCCACCAGGACAGATTGATCAACCAGAACATCAGCGGCGGTTTGTGATGGTAGGGCTCGCCGTTGCGGTGCGGGACCAGGTAGTCGCCGTCCAGCCACATTTCCCAGGCCACGCTGAGGTAGCGGGTCTCGTCCACCGGCAGTGCTGGACGACTCCAGACCGAAATCAGGAACAAGCCCAGCCAGGCGACGGCGACGATCAACAGGGTCCAGATCGGACGGCCCAGCCATCTCACAGTGGTGATGTCTCCCGTGTCTGGAGTTTGCCGCTGCGGATCAGCATGAGATTACGGCTGTAGACGATGACGCCAAATAGCTGACCCAGGATGATCACCGGATCCATTACCGCGATGGCGTAACTCAGCAACATCACACCGCCGGTAATGCTGAGATACCAGAATGCCGTCGGCATCACACTGCGTCTGGCCCGCTCGCTGTATACCCACTGCACCAGGAAACGGCCGGTGAACAAAATCTGGCCGACAAATCCCCACACCGTCCAGAAACCGTCCAGCACCAGCGGACGGGCGGCGGAATCCGGTCCAAGATGGTAGCCGCTGATCAGGGCCAACAGGGTCAATCCCGCCCAGGGCCAGTACCAGGACAGGGGCTTCGCGCCGATCTGCTCGCGACGGATGAATTGCAGGTTGCGCAGATAGATGCCAAGACCGATGAGCTGTCCGGTGCTGATCACCGGGTCGCGTTGGTGTACCGCGTAGGCCAGCAACAGCGCTGCCCCGGCGACGCTGAAATACCAGAAATGAATCGGCATCAGACTGCGGCGAGCGCGCTCGCTCAGCAGCCACTGCAGCAGAAACCGCGCTGAGAAACAGGCCTGTGCGCCGAAACCTGCGGTCAGCCACAAAAACTCACTCCAATGCATGGTCTGACTCGACCACCTCGGGACGCCGTGCTCTTCGCTTGAGCCACATCACACCGAGGAGATCGATGATGCCGGCGAAAAGCCGGTCCAGAGTTCCATACTTGGACTTGCCCTGCCGACGATGGCGGTGGTTGACCTCCACCGAAGTGACGTCCCAACCGGCCCGCTGTACCAGGGCAGGTAGAAAACGATGCATATGGTCGAAATAGGGCAGCTCGAGGTAGGTGCCACGACTGAACACCTTGAGGCCGCACCCGGTATCCGGCGTAGCGTCCCCCAGCAGGGTGCTGCGCACGCCATTGGCGATCCGGGAGGACACCCGCTTGAGTTCAGAATCCTGGCGCTTGCGTCTGAATCCGGCGACCATACGGAGTTTGGATGTCGCTGCGCCTGCTCTCAGCACATCCATCAGTCTGGGGATGTCGGCTGGATCGTTTTGACCGTCGCCATCCAGTGTGGCGATCCACGGCGCCCGTGCCGCGCGGATTCCGGTCCTTAGGGCCGTGCTCTGTCCGCAGGCTTCCAAGTGTGTAATCACCCGCAACGTTTCAAATCTGTCCCGTGCTTCGACCAACTCCGCCGCAGTGCCGTCCCGGCTGCCGTCATCCACATAGATGATTTCGAACCGGTAACGCCCGGCCAATGCTGCCTGGATCTCAGTCAGCAGTGGTGAGATGTTACCGGCCTCGTTATGCACGGGAACGACGACGGTGAGATCCATGACTCGGCAACCGGAGGAACTGCGGGGCGACAGCGCGATGCGCCCGCATCATAAGGCAGGTGAGTTCGAACCGAAAGCCAAAAGGGGAAAGGTTGAGCACCAAGGTGAACAAGATCAATCCGCAGCGCCTGAGTCCGCGTCAGTTTCGGGTGGAACAGAAGGCCTGTTTGCCGGTGGCGGTTTAAGGGGTATACGGGTCGGGATACACTCTCGAACCGCTGCGCATTTCAGGATTCGCCGTGCGACCGGGCTCAATCATAGGGATCAAGCGGTTGACCCGGGAATGGACCTGGCCATTGTTGATTCGGGAAGCCGGCGGTCGGTGATCTTTCCGGCACTGGTTCGGCAGCGCCTAGGGTGCCTCTGATTTATTCTGAACGAAGCAGATTGAAGGGTGAGCAGCCTTTCGCCTGCGGTCGTGGTCGGGACGGCATTTCTAGCCGAGGCCGGTCTGTCGATCGGTCCCCTGAAGCGGCCAGGCCAGTTGATAGATCAATCGCTGGCGCTATAATTATGACTACCGTTATATGACTATGGGCATAATTTTGGAATCCGAAGTCTCTAAATCGCAGTTCAAGGCAAAGGCCCTAGAGATACTTCGCCGGGTCGAAGCCACCGGCGAGCCTGTTCTGGTAACAGACCACGGAAAGCCCACAATCGAGGTGCGCCGACATCGCTCGCTCGAGCGTTCTCCGCTCGACCTGCTTCGAGGCAGCGTCGTGGATTACCTCGACCCGACCGAGCCGGTGGGTGAGCAAGACTGGGAGGCGCTGACATGATCGTCTTGGACACCCACGCGTTGATCTGGTGGGTGAACGACGATGAGCAACTCTCCAACGGGGCGCGCAAAGCGATTGAGAAGGAGATCAGCGGCGAGGATGGACAGGTATTTATCTCGACGATAACCGCCTGGGAGATCGCTTTGCTTGTAGAAAAGGGCCGTCTGACTTTGACGATGGATGTTAAAGACTGGATTGATACCGTGACCGCTATCGAGGGTGTTCGTTTTGTCCCCATAGATAACGAAGTCGCCATTCAATCGGTGAGACTGCCGGGTGAATTTCACCCCGACCCCGCCGATCGAATGATCGTCGCGTTGGCTAGACGTCTATCGACCGTTCTGATCACCAGCGATGCGAAGCTCCAGGCCTACAAACACGTAAAGACGATCTGGTAAACAACCCGCTTGGACAGACCATTAACCGGCATTTCCATTCTCTGCCGGGAAATGTACCTATTCCGACCCAAGCTGACCGCCCATTCCGATTGAATGTGGGCGGTCATTCCGACGCACCTTCGTCTGAATGCGCAAAATGGCGGTCAACATTTCGCAGATGAAGTAAACAAGTTTTGAGGGATCGGCAGCCGCTACCGACGATGTTTCATTCGGGCAATGCTGACCGTTGGGCAAGGGCAGAGTAACCGTCGCCAGGCAGAGCCGGGGGATGGTTACTGTGGGTGAAGGTCCCGTCGCGACTCAATAACGGCGAACGAAGTGAATCGCAACGGCAGTAAGTATTCCCAGGCGTTGCCGGTGGATGCTTGCTCGATTCACCCCGGCATCGGCCCCAGATCCCCCGCCTTCAGATGCGTCTACCTGCGCAGCAGGCGTCGGTCCTTGCGCCCGGTGATGCCGGCGACCTCCATGATGTTCAGCCCTTTCTCGAACAGCCGGGTGGTGGCCTCGTGGCGCAGGTCGTGGAAGCGGAGGTCCTCGATACCGGCCCGGCGTATTGCGCGCATGTAGGAGCGCTTGACCGCCTCGGTGGTAACGCCGGGGAAGACATCGCCGTGCAGGCTGCGGGGCAGGTCGCGCAGTGCGGCGACGGCGGTCATCGACAGTGGCACGGTCCGCGCCTCGCCGTTCTTGGTATCCGGCAGGTGTGCGGTACGACGCTGCAGGTCGATGTGCTCCCAGCGCAGGCGCAGCAGTTCGCCCTGGCGCATCGTGGTCTCGGTTGCCAATTGCACCAGCGGCAGCAGCCAGCGATTGCGCGCCTTGCGGCAGGCCGTGAACAGGCGGATCTCTTCGCCGGATTGCAGGCGCCTGTCGCGTGGTCTCCCACCGGCGGGCAGTTTGATGTCGCGGACCGGATTGTGGGCATAGATGCCCCATTCCTTGCGGGCGACCTCGAAGACATGGCCGAGCAGGACCAGGTCGCGTTTCACGGTCGCCGGGGTGACCTTGCACAGGCGCTCGTCGCGCCAGTGCGCGATGTCGACGCCGCGGACCCCGGCGACAAATCGGCGGGCGAGGGGATGGCGCATCATCAGGCGCAGGCGGTTGGTCTCGGGCTCGGCCCCCTTCTTCAGTGGGGTGACCTCGTCGAGGTGGCGTTCGAGCAGTTCCTTGAGGGTGGTCGACTCGGCCTCGGCGCGTGAGACGAACGCGCCTTTGTTTATCTCGACCTCGATGGCGCGCGCCCACCGCTCGGTCTCGGCACGGGTCTCGAAGGTCCTGGTCTGCAGCGGGTGGCCCTTCTTTCGGACCTGGGCCTGTCACTGGTAGGGGCCGCGTTTTCTGAAGGAGGCCATCGCCACACTGCGTTCGTTCGCGAACGAGTGTGACAAGGCTGTGACAAATAATCGTTTGGGAACCTAATCGAGGGATTTCGTGGTTCCTGACTGTGAATCAACGTCGCGGCTCATGCGAATGGCGCCGGCGCCTTCATCGGCGGCGTATTGGCCGCCAATCTGCTCGGTAACATGGAACGCAGAACGGAGGCCGAAGAGGTACAAGCCGCGGCGTCTGTTCAAAGGGCTCAGGCAGCCCCGGCGGCTTCCTCCAGTCAGTCGCCGGAAGCGCGTATTCAGCAGCAGGACAAATTGGCGGCGGGTGGCTACATCACGCCGCAAGAATACAAGGCACAGAAACAGGCCATTCTCGACAGCATTTGGTATCGGCTCTCCAATCAGTGGCCGGAGCACTTGGACCTGCTCCGGCCTTTGCTGTCTCACAAAACCGGACCCAGCATGGCCAGGGCGTTATTCCAGAGTCTCTTGTGCATGGGCCAGGTCTGGACCGTTGCCTCAGTCACCTGACTGGACTGGGCGATGTAGCTTTGCTGTCGCTCGCGCATCTGGGCGCTGAGCACCGGATCATAGAGCAGGATGTTGTTTTCGTAATTCAGTTCAAAACTGCGCCGGTCCATGTTGGCCGAGCCGATCAAGGTGAGCTGGCCATCCACCACCATGGACTTGGTGTGGAGCAGGCCGCCGGCATACTCACGGATGCAAACGCCCGCCGCCAATAATTCCTCATAGTAGCTGCGGCTGGCCGCGGCTACGATCCAGGAGTCGTTGCG
>JAHEDQ010000181.1 GCA_024641125.1 Candidatus Competibacteraceae bacterium
GTTGCAGGATTGGGTGACCCGTGGTCGGGTTTTGTTGCACCTGGAGCGACCGCGGCTGCTTTCGGTGGTGGATCGGGTGGGGTTGACCTTACCCAAGGTGAGTCGCGCCCTGAACATGCCGGTTCAGACCGAGATGGACGCACAGGTCACCCTGGGAACGCTGCGCGAGATGATTGATTTGCGCGATCTTCACGCAGGCTCGCCGGGTGCGGTCGACGACGCTCTGCCCACAGTCGGAACCGGCAACCATGAGGGTGCACCGTCACTTCCCGGTGTGCTCAGCAGAGCCGATGTCTCCCGGTCGTTGCTGCAGGAGTTCGAACGATCGGTCAAACATGCCTGGCCGATCAGCGTTTCTGTGCTCGAAGTGGCGGATTTCGATGAGACGGTCGAAACTTACGGTGGGTGGATCCGTGTCCCCCTGATCACCCACGCCGCCCAGCGCCTCAAGGGCTTGCTCCGACCCAGCGATCTCATTGGCCGCATCGGGCACGCCACCTTCCTGACTGTGATGCCGGGTACTGACACCGCGGGCGCACTGCGTGTCTCGTTGCGCCTGCGCGAGGGCTTTGAACTGCAACCCCTGCTCGTGCTGACCGGAACCCGTGTGCAACTTCGCGCAGTGGTCGGCACGGCCACACAAGGTGACGGTATTGACTATCGAGCGGTTGGCGATCTGGTCAAATCGGCGGTCCGCTCCGCCCGAAGGGCCGACCGGAACTCGTTGCGCGGTGCGGCCGAGCGCGAGCCTGGCTGAAGCAGGGCTTATCTCAGCAACATTGCTGACAGCTCAAACAAATCCACCAGGCGCGCCGCGTAGTGCTCACGCACATGATAGGCGCCCTGTTCCGCCCCGGTGAGTTGACGAGCCAGTCGGTCGACTAGGCGCCGCAGTCTTCTCTGATGCACGCCCAGGCCAGACTGTATCGGGTCTAGCAGAACCCCGGACAACGCGGCGACCGAGGCCGCAATCATCATCAGCAGTGTCGTCGCACCGATCATCAGCGCCATTGACGGCGTACTGGGGAACAGGCCATACCAAAGCGTTCCGAAACCGACGCCCAAGGGGAAACTGCTGATCGCGGCTTGTTGGGCCAACAACGCGGCCACTGCGGGACCCAGACTCAAAGCGCCCGGGGTGAGTTTGCTGAAAGTGAGCGCGCCCGCGCTCAACATGAGCGCGGTGTTGCCCAGGTCGGCCACGGCGTTTCGGGCGCCGGTATAGGTTCGCAGCACCCGTTCCAGGTCCTCTCTCAGTGCCGGCTGGGCCGCTCCGTTTTGCGCCAGTTCGGTAAGCTGGTCGATCGCCTCGGTCACCTCGGGCTCGGATGCAATAGCCTCGGCAATGGCGTCGCGATCGCTGCGCCGACTGCCTTGTTCCACCGGAATCTCCAGTAACTCGGTGTAGATCAACCAGGTAATTTCCCGCGAGACGTCGGTTTCCAGGAACAGGCTGCGCTGTTCTAGCCACCGCGCCGGTTTGTGTGCGCCCGCCCAGTTCAGCACTGCGGCCAGGCCCATCATCAGCACGGTGGGGATCACCAGCAGCAGATTGATCGGTGCCCGGAGCAGGTCCAGGCCCAAGGCTTTGCGGTGTAGCCGCAGGGAGCCGCGCAGAGAAAAATGACGACGGCAAAATGGCTGAACGCAGGCCCGTCGTTCGGCGATGTACCGCGCCACAGCGCGATCCAGAATGGGTGCGCTGTCGCTGTGGACCTGATCGATTTCTGGCGGCATTTTGAGACGATGCTTTGGGGTTCACGCTTTGGACCCGGGCAGCGCGCCGGGATTGCGTCCGAGGGCAGGTTTATTCTATATGCATCTGGATGAGGGCCAGAAGCCCGCCTCATCCACAGTCGATGCGGCGCGTTGCCATGGACTGCGGAGGGTGGGGCTAAAAGGAGATGCGATGGGCATTGAGTTGACCGAACGGCGCTTTGGATGGATTGGGCTTGGCCACGCACTGTTCATAATGGCGCCGGCACTCGCCGGCGGCGCGGCTTCCTCGCCCTCGGAGGCGGAAGCCCTTGCGCTGGGGCATCGGGTGCTCGCCGTACAGGATGCACTGCAGGATCCCGAGGCCCCCGGCGCTTTGGCGGCGGTGGTCGATCTGGGTACCGATTCGCGCCACTATGTGATGGTTCGGGGTTGGTTGATGCTGCAGTTGCAGGCGGACACCAGCATTCTCGAGGCAACCCGCGAATCCGATCCACGTCCGAACATCGAGACCCGTGTCGAATTCGTCAGGACGGCGATTCGGGCGATCGATCTTGAATAATCCGGCTCCATTCGCTCCGTCGATGGTGAACCGAGTCCAATAGCGTGAGGATACACATGAGTCATCTCAAATACATTGCCGCCTGGTTATGCGTGTGTCTGCTCGCCCCAGCCGTGCTGGCCGAGGAGCTTCTCTTGAATATGAAACCCTACCCTGGGGGCGAAGCAGGACAGCAGAGACTGGTGTTCACCCTGCCTGCGGAGCAGAACGAGGCCGATTATATGGTCGAAATTCAGGTGGGTAAGACCCTGCTGATCGACTGCAACACACATTGGTTCGGGGGCGCCATGGAGGAGCGGATCGCCGAGGGTTGGGGTTACCCCTACTATGTGCTGGCCCAGGTCGGTGGTCCGGCATCCACCATGATGGCCTGTCCGCCTGACGCCGAGAAGCGCGAAGCGTTCGTGTCGGTGCGGGGGGAGGGCTTCCTCAAACGCTATAACAGCAAGCTTCCCATGGTGGTCTACGTGCCGGAGGGCTTTGAGGTCCGATATCGGATCTGGTCGGCCGGTGATCAGCAAGGCCCGGCCGAAGCCAGATAGCCGGGATTGTGGGCGGCCGGCATGCAGGGGCATGCGATCGGGTCGATGGTCGCCTGGCCGGGTCAGTCGTTTTTCGCCGGCTGGATACCCAGGAAGCCGAGAATGCGAGCCTCCATATAATCGTAAAAGGGGTTCCAGCGTTGACGCAGCATGTCGGTGCCCGTGATCTGGAGCACGCCGCGCTCGCCGCGCAGTGCCAGATTGCCCAGGTGCACCCCCAATTGGCCGTCGCCTGGCGAACCGCCATAGACCGGGTCATCCGGCTTGAACGGCAGAGCCACATGGGCCAGTGAATAGATTTCGTTCGGCCAGACCAGGCCCGTTTTTGACTCAGAAACATCGGAATCGCCCGCCGTCTTTCGCACCAGCTGCACATGCCGGTCGCCGCTGGACGCATTGGTCAGAATGGAAAGCGAGAATGGCAGCGGCGTGCTGTCGGTCAGGGAATCAAAAGTGGCCTTGGGGTCATAGCGCAGCATGGGTATGGTCTCTGGCAGCCGGTTGATGTCGAACAGCACGAGTTCGCCCTTTCCAGACGGCAGCTTTTGCATCAGCCCGCTCACCAGGGCCGGTGCGGATACCGTGGCATCGACCCCGGACTGGAAGGCCAGAATCGGCGGGAGACCCAACAAGGCGTCCGAGGAGTGGGTGTCCATTAAGTCCGAGATGGCCACCGTCAACCGATAGACTTGATCACCGGCATTGACCGCGAACGACCCGTACTTGTATGGGTCGTATTCCGGCACCAGGCTGTTCCACTCAAGCTTGTCCAAACCCAGCAAGTGGCCCAGCCGCGCCTGCCAAATCGCCAGCACCGCGAGCGAGCTGACCCCAATCGCGGGGGAGATCAACACGATGCCGTCGAGCCTGGGGCGTTTCACGCCCCTCAGAGAGGTCAGCGCGTAGTGCACGGCCAACGCCCCGCCGGTCGAGTAACCCACTACATACAATGGCCCGTCGCCGAGGGTCTGGTTCAGATGGTCCACGCCCAAATCCACTGCCGCAGCCATATCCCGCCAATCAACCGATGTCAGGCCGGACGGGGCAGTGCCATGCCCCGGCATGCGCAGGGCCAGCACATGCATGCCCGCCGCGTGCAGCCGTTCGCCCAGGCTGTGAAGGCTGTAGGGGGAATCCGACAGGCCGTGTAACAGCAGTACGGCGCCTTTGGGCTCGTCAACCTGCAGCTCGTAGCTTCGGTTCCAGTTCGTTGGCATGGCGGCCGGGTCGGCCAGGCTACCCCGGGAATAGCGATTGATCTGATTACCCGGACCCGTGCCAACCTTGGCATAAACCGAGGTGTCGAGCTGTTTGAAAACCCGATCTTCAATGGTCAAATAGTCGGCCAGATTGTTGGCGTTGCTGTGGCGGGTGAATTCCGAATCCAGGTCGGTGGTGTGCCAAATCGCCAGATCCGGACGGCTCTCCAGATACACCACAAATACGACAATCAGGACCACCGTTGCCCCCAGCCCGCTGTAGGCCAGGACCTTGAGTACAGTCTTGAGCGATCCGCTGATCAGGCGCCTGATGTTCATAGGTGCGCTATGGGGAAAGCTGACGATGCGCAATCATAGCCTTTCGGCGTGCCCAGCGACGCACCCCAGTCCCATGGTGGCCCGACGTCAGTTCAGCTTCCGAACCGATAGCGCAGGGCGAAGGAGAGGGTGTCCACATGACTCCCGGTTTCGCCCCGCACGTTAACCGCACTGGCCAGAGGGGTGCCGGCGTAGACCGGAATAGTGAGATCGATCTTGGCGCGCTTGAACACGCCGCGGACAAACCCGAGGTCCAACTGCAGGCTGTCTGAAACGTTGTAGCTGGCGCCGACGCCGAACCAGGCCAGATTACTGTCGGGGATGCTGGTATTGCGTAATGCACTGGTGGCCGGGGATTGGTCGTACTGGATACCGCCGCGCAGGGTCCATCGAGAGCTCAAGCTGTACTGCGCGGACAGACCCACGGTGTAGGTGTTCTTGTACCCCTGAGGGCGCACGACATCCGGGCTGCCGTTGTCGAACTTGATCCTGATTTCATCGAAGGCGTCCCAGCCGAACCATTGCACTTCCCCCATCAGCGTCAACCGAGGGGTAAGCGCCTGGGTCAGACTCAGGGACGCGATGTCCGGCAGGCTTATACGGGTGTGCGTCTTGCTGCGACCGTTGGCGGCGGCAAGCGGGCCGCGCAGATCCGACACTTTTAGGTCACCGGCAAGCTCGTAGTCCAGGCCGGAGCGGTAGTGCAGACCGACCCGGGTCTGTTCGCTGGGATGGTACATCAGGCCGATGTTGAAGCCCACGTCCCAGTCGTCGCCGGTGAGTTTCGAGCGCCCGTCGGTAGCGGCCGTGGGACCGCCGGGATTCAGCGGGTCGGGCAGGGCGCTGATCAGTGTTGCTTTCGCATACTGGAAATCGATACCGCCGCCGACCGACCAGGCATCGTTTATGCGATAGGCCAGAGTCGGTGCCGTGTTGACTGTGGTCAGCTTGTTGTCGTACGAGTCATAGCGGCCGAACCAGTCTTTGGCATACTTGAGCTTTAGACCATAGGGCGCGGTGACGGCGAGACCAAGCCAAACGTCCCCGTCCGCCACCGGCGTCCCCAGGAACAGACTGGGGACCGGCACCCAGCCGTCATTGTCGCCCTTGCGGCCGCTCAGTGCCTGGGTCGCACCCAGGGTTCCGGGCGTACTCACGCTGGAGCCACGATCGGAGATGGCAATGCTGGCACCCACCACATCGACACCCAGGTCCGCAAATGCGCCTCTCAGTTGGGTGGCGCCGGCAGGATTGTAGAACAGCGTGCTACCGTCATTCGCCAGCGAGGCCGTGCCCACCGCGGCCAAACCGGTGCTGGTTGCCCCTTTCATGGGGACGTACAATCCCGCGGCATTTGCCGCGACCGGGAGCAGTGAGACCAACAGCAGCGCGGCCCTCAAACTGGGGCGTTGGACACTTTGGGCGGTGGTTGTCATGATGATTCCTCCGCGATCGCTGTTTGTTTCGACTCGGGAGTGATTCCGATTTGCTCTGGAGCGGGCAGATGGCCATCTCCGATGCGTGGATAGTAGACGCCCATCCCATGCAACGATTGCCCGACCGCCTTCGTCGTCCAGCATGGTTTGTGCACCCCTGGGGCCAAGACTGTAAGTACAAGCTTGCCTTTGATACCGCTCAGGATACTGACTTGCGGAAACCCGGTCAGTCGTATTTCGCGGTGCGCGTTGTGCGAATCTGGCGGGCCACGGTCAGCATCATATGACGGGTTCGCGCTGCCATTGCCTAATGCAGGGTAAACATGGCGCGTCAACGCTGGCACCAGTAGCCCATCAGTCTGGTAATTTAGGATAGAGGCGTTTCAATTTGATAGGTGCATCTTCGGTGGTGAATCGCCGATCCATACGTCGATTTCGGAGTCGACAGTCTCGATATCCGGCAATCGTCGGTCCAGACATCGTCGAGCCAAGACACTGAACTCACATTCGGCTATGTTGAGCCAACCGCCGTGTTTCGGCGTGTAGACAAACTCCAGTTTATCCAGCAGCGAACGAGCGATAATAGGTAAGAACCTCTTGTACAAAGAAGCCCCGGTATGGGTGTTCAGATTGTCCATGACCAGAGTGATCCGTTGCGCTTCAGGGTAGTCATCTTGGACAATCGTCGAATGCCCTCGGCCCATTGCCCGGCGCCATGATTGTTTGCGACGTCCACGCGGCGCCAGCTCTCAAACGGGGCGTAGAACAGGAGCAGGTGCGAGACACCATTGCGTTCGTATTCTGCATCGTAGCGCTCGCTCCGGCCCGGTTGTGCTGGGATGGGATCACGGATCTGCTTCACACATTGCACACTCGACTCATCCATACATACCACCGGATGAGACCGATCAGGGGCTCGGTGGTAGACCTTCAACACCGCCTCCTCCTGGCACACGAACGCCGCGTTCGCTTGGGCGGGAATGCACCACATCTGCTTTTGCCAGGGTTTGATGGTGTTTTTTTAAAACTTGACGAACCGCCTCCGGGGAAATCGAATCAACGACCTTCAATTCCACCAACCGATCCCCGAGCATCCTTAACGTCCATCGCGCGCGCCCCGCTGGCGGCTTGCTACAGGCCAAGCTCACCAGCCGTGCCTCGCCCCCACCATCGAGTTTGCGCGAGCGTTCGCGAGTGCGTTTCTTTCGCTCAAGCGCCGATTGCAGACCCTCACGCACACACCGCTCGCGAATCTGTTCAACAGTCCGGCGCCAGAAGCCAACCCGTTCGGCAACTTCACGGTCGGTCAGCCCATCGCCATGATCACCCTCATCAACCAACAACAACACTTGGGCATGCCGTCGACGAAAGGCGGCCTCTCGCCCTCGATTCACCAACCCTTGCAGCTGGTTACGCTCTTCGGCCGATAGACGCACCACGTAGCGCTTCTTCATTCGCTTGTTCCTCAACAAGTTGGTCAACTGTATTGGAAAATAAGCTTAACACCCTGATTTATCTGATGGACCGACTACTAGGTAACGCCTGACTTTGGAACACATCAGTTATGTCCAGCCACCTTTGCCTTCCCCAAAATGCCGATCCTGATCAACGCCGCGCGCGTTCACGCACGCTGTTTGCACAGCGGGAGGCCTATCAGTGGGTGCAGGCGCCGGGCCAGCCACCGTTCTGCCGTGGCGTGCCGCCGGGAGAGGCTTTTACTAAGGGTAAGGCGCTTCGGCTAAAGCTCGACATGGCGGACAGTCTCGCCGATCTGGCCCTGGCCGCCGTGGTAAGACTCGGCGGGCACAACGACACCATCGCCAGTTTTCGCCGCTACTACATTCTGCGTAAGTTACCCGAGGTCGTAAATCGCTGGAGGAACGACAGAGAATTCGCCCGCCAACGTCTGGACGGGATCAATCCGATGCTGATTGAGCAGGCCCTTGAAATTCCGGAGCATTTCCCGGTAACAGAGGCCATGTTCAAAGGCCTGCTGCCCCCAGGATCCAGCCTCGAGTCACTGAAGGCACAGGGGCGCTTGTTCACCATGGACTACAAGGCCATCGCCGGCCTGCCCGTTGTGATGGGACGGTTCCAAACCGCCCCCATTGCCTTGTTCTGGGTTGATGACCGGGGCGCCCTCATGCCTTTGGCAATTCAGTTGGGGCAGAGCCCTGGGGATGCTCCGGTGATTTTCACCCCGGGCGATGATGAGTGGCTTTGGTTGACGGCACGCACCCACTTGCAGTGCGCCGACGGCACCTATCACGAGAACATTACACATCTGGCCAGAACGCATCTGTTCATGGAAACCTTCTGGGTGGCGGCGTGCCGCACTTTGCCGGCCCAGCACCCGGTCCATGAGCTTTTACAGCCCCATTTCACCGGTACGGTCGAGATCAACTATGAGGCGAGAAACACCTTGATCGTGCCAGGGGGGCCTATCGACGAGAGCATCGCCGTGGGCAGTGAAGGCTCGCTGAACTTGGTGGCCCGGGACTACGCCAACTGGACCTTCGACGATTTTGATCCGATCAAACAGATCGAAAGCCGTGGCGTGGGGGACTGTAACCTGCTGCCCAACTATCATTACCGCGACGATGCCCTTGCCCTGTTCGAGATTATCGGCAGCTATGTGAACGACCTGCTGAGCATTTATTACCCTGACGACGAGACTGTGCGCGCTGACTATGAGATCCAGAACTGGGTGCGGGAGCTGGTGGAAGCCGGAGGGTGGCGGGATCGGGGTTTGCCGCTGCAGGATGACAGCGTGCAGACCTTTGCCGATCTGCACGCCATCGTCGCCAGGGTGATCTACGTGGGCAGTGTCCAGCATTCGGCGGTCAACAACGGCCAGTATGAGCAGTTCGGCTACATACCCAACACGCCCGGTGCCATGTATCTGCCCCCTCCGACCGATCGCTCCCGTCGCTCCGAAGCAAACTTCGTCTACGCCCTGCCTACGCCCCATGCTGTGGGCGAGCAACTGACTTTGGCGCATCTTCTGAGCCAGGAGACGGATATCCCGCTGGGCAACTACCCGGAAGGGTTCTTTCAGGGCGAGCCCAAGGCGCAGGCCGTCATCGACCGATTGCGGGCAGATCTGTCCCAGGTGGGATATGACATACGCGAACGCAATAACATACTCAAAGCCCGGGGCGATGTGCCATACGTATATCTCGAGCCCCATCTAGTGAGCCGGTCCATCGGCGTTTGAGGCGATCGTGTCGGCACTAACCGATCGGTCGCTGGACGACCTTGTTGGTTATCAGGTCGGCCCATTGTTGAGCGCCGGCTCCCACTCCCTTGTCTTCCGTGCGGTGGAGCAGTCCAGCGGCCGCGCTGTTGTCTTGAAGACCAGCCGGGTTCCCTATCCCACTGATCGCGATCTGGCGGCCCAGCAACGCGCCTATGAAATTGCCCGTGAACTTGGCGGTGATGTGGTGGTTCCGCATCTGGCATTGTTGCGCCATGGGCATGCCCGGGTTCTGGTCACTGAGGACTTTGGCGCCGAGTCCCTGGACCGGTACCTGCGCGAGCAGGGTCCGCCAGACACGGAGCTCGCCCTGGAAATGGCCATCGCCCTGGGTGACGCCCTAGCCGGACTGCATCGTCAGGGTGTCGTACATAATGACGTCAAGCCCAGCAATATTCTGTGGAATGCTCAGCGCAAGCAACTGCGGTTGAACGACCTGGAGCTGTGCTCCCGGCTGAGGCAGGAATCCATTCCCCTAGGGACAGAACAGACCCTCACGGGTACGCTGACTTACATCGCGCCGGAGCAGACCGGGCGCATGAACCGGGCGGTGGATAATCGGACCGATCTATACGCAGCCGGCGTCACCCTGTACGAGCTGTTGACCGGTGCGCCGCCATTCGTGGCCGATGATCCGAAGGAACTGATACACGCTCATCTCGCCCGGCCGCCACCAGACCTGGCGGCACGGCGCCCTGATCTGCCGGCCTCGGCGGTGGCGATCGTGAAGCGGCTGCTGCAGAAAAACCCCGAAGCGCGCTATGCCACTGCGGCGGGTTTGGCGGGTGACCTTCGACGCACTCTAAATGGGCTGCGCCGCGGTGACAGCGCGCAATTCGCTCTAGGCGCTGA
>JAHEDQ010000021.1 GCA_024641125.1 Candidatus Competibacteraceae bacterium
CATGGGCTTCACCGTGGTGCTGGACCCTGAGTTCAAAATTCTGGGTGTTTTCACGGATGGAGACCTGCGCCGCACCCTGGACGCAGACGTTTCCATCAAGGGCAGCATGGTGCAAACCGTTATGACCACCACCTTCACTGCGGTGCCCCCTGAAATGCTCGCGGCCGAAGCGCTTCATCTGATGGATACACGTAAAATCAATGCGTTGCCAGTAGTCCACGCAGACGGTACCTTGGCCGGCGCCCTTAACATGCATGACCTGCTGCGGGCAGGCGTCGCGTGACAGCAGCCGTGCGCCGAATGCCAATGAAGGAACACCAGTGTCCCGCCCCATAAGTTCGTTACGTTGCAGAGCGTCCCAAATCCGCCAATGCAAGGCGCCGATGCGAAGCCATAGCAGGCTCTTTCGAGCAGCGGCAACGCCGCAGTGGTGGTTGTGGGACGGGCCCTTCTGGCGGGGCGAGGAGCGCCCAGGCGCTCGGCGGGCGGGCGAAGCGCTAGACGTGGCTAACGCGAGCGCGCCCAACACCGCGAATGAGCGCTCCTCGCCCCGCTGAAATGCAACGAACTTCTGGGACGGGACACTAGCATGCAGGACATACTGCAGCGTGCGGCACGTATTCGGCTGCTGATTCTGGACGTGGACGGCGTTCTTACTGACGGGCGTCTGTATCTGTCCAGTGACGGTGTGGAAAGCAAGGCCTTCCATACCCGCGATGGGCACGGCATCAAGCTGTTGCGCGAAGGTGGCGTGAGCGTGGCGGTCATTTCCGGACGACGATCCCGGGCGGTGGATCTGCGCATGGCGGAACTGGGGGTAGAGCATCTCTACCAGGGCATTGACAACAAACTCACCGCGCTGGCTGAACTGGTTGCAAGGCTGGATCTCAGATTGGATGAGGTCGCCCACGTGGGAGACGATGTCATCGACCTGCCGGTGATGCGCAAGGTGGGTCTGGCGATCGCAGTGCAGGACGCAAGCGAGTTCGTCAAACGCCATGCCCACTGGCAAACGGCAAACGCGGGCGGCCGGGGCGCGGTGCGGGACGCGTGCGAGCTGATACTCGAAGCGCAGGGTAGCCTCGAGGCGCTGTTGGACCGTTACCTTTGACTCTGATCCGCACCCTGCTGCCCATCCTCGTTCTGGTACTGCTATCGGCCGGCAGCGGTTGGTATCTGACCCGGCTGGAGGCCAACCTGAAGGCTGCCAAGACCACAGAGTCAACCGCGCCCCGACTGAAAGGGCGGAATGTGCGGGTCACCGTTCTGAACGACAGCGGGGCCATCGACCATCGGATCGTCGCCGCCGGCGTGTTCCAGGGTCCGGCCGGCAGCGGAACGGATTTGGTTGCGCCTGAACTAACGCAGTTCCGTGATGGCGCAGTGGTTGCCACGGGCACCGCTCTGGCTGGATGGGTGTCGGAGGATCAACAGCTGGTGCGCATGCTGAACAGCGTGGTGTTGACCCATCGATCTTCGGCAGATGGTCTCGTAACCCGGCTGGAAACGGAGTTTCTGGAGTACGAGCCGAAGCGCGAACTCGTTACCACCGATCGACCGGTTACCATCACCCGGCCCGGGACTCGGGTGGACGCGATTGGCATGCGGGCGGATCTGGCGGCCGAGAAAACCTATTTGCTCAGCCACGTGCGAGGTACCCATGAACAGAATCCATGAATGCAGTGTGTTTATCATACTTGCGCTGGCCCTGCCGGGCAGTGCCTCGGCCCTGTCGACGGATCGCGATCAACCGATCAATCTGGAAGCGGATGAGGCCGAACTGGACCAGACAGAAGGTGTCAGCACCTATGTCGGTAACGTGGTGGTGACCCAGGGCTCAATGAAGGTGGAATCGGATCGAATGGTGGTCCATCTGGAGGACGGCGAAATCGATCGCATCGAGGCCACCGGCGCCCCGGCGCGCTTCAGACAACGGCCGGATGGGAAAGACGCCGACGTCCTCGGTGGCGCCAGCAAAATGGATTATCTTGCTGGCCAGTCCATGGTGATTCTCACCGGCGATGCCTGGGTAGAGCAGGCTGGGGACATCATCCGTGGGGCGCGGATCGAATACTCGCTGACCGAGGACCTGGTCAAGGCAAAAAAGGGGAGCCGCGAGTCGGACCGGGTGCGCATCACCCTGCAGCCACGCAAATCAGACAAAGACAACTGATGACCGAACTCAGCGCGAAAGGTATCGCCAAATCCTATCGCGGTCGGCGGGTGGTCGATGGGGTCACAATTTCGGTTAAGAGTGGCGAAATAGTGGGCCTGCTTGGACCCAATGGTGCAGGCAAAACGACAAGCTTCTATATGATGGTGGGCCTGATCGGGTGTGATCGGGGGCGCATCCTGCTGGACGGCCGGGACATCACCAACCTCCCCATGCACAGCCGTGCGCGCCTGGGTCTGGGGTACCTTCCGCAGGAGCCTTCGGTTTTTCGCAAGCTGTCAGTGCTGGACAATGTGCTTGCCATTCTCGAGACCCGGCCGGATCTGCCCCGTGCGGAACGGCGCGCGGCCGCCGATGCGCTGCTTCAGGAGTTACACATCGAGCATCTGGCCGCCAACCCGGGCCTCAGCCTGTCCGGTGGCGAGCGCCGCCGGGTCGAGATTGCCCGTGCCCTGGCCGCCAATCCCCGGTTCATCCTTCTGGATGAGCCCTTCGCCGGTGTCGACCCCATATCGGTACTCGATATCCGCCAGATCATCCAACATCTGTGCGAGCGCAACATCGGCGTTCTGATCACCGATCACAACGTACGGGAAACGCTGGCAATCTGTGACCGGGCCTATATTCTGAGCGCCGGACTTGTGATCGCCGACGGGCGGGCCGACGACATTCTGGCAAATGATCAGGTCCGCGAGGTTTACCTGGGCAAGGATTTCAAACTCTGACGAGCCGGCCGAAGCCAGCCTGCCACGGTCCGCGCCCGACAAGACGGTGTGGAGGTGAAATACAGCGTAGGCAATCTCCTACCCCCGCCCCTACAAATTGCGACTTGTGTTTGCGTCCAACACGCGCTTATATAGTGGCATGATAAGTGCTAGAGCGGCTAAGACCGCGAGGCGAAACGCATCGTAATGAGACAGTCACTCCAACTCAAGCTCGGTCAGACACTGACCATGACGCCGCAGTTGCAGCAGGCCATCCGTCTGTTACAACTGTCCACCCTGGACCTGCAGCTCGAAATCCAGACCGCGCTGGAATCGAATCTGATGCTCGAAGTGGATGAGGAGCAGACCGAGCCGGAGCGTGAGGATTCGGACGCCGCGGAGCCGACTTTGGATGAGCTGGGCGGACTGGAGGCCAAATCGACGGAATCCGACCGTGAAGTTGATCAGGCGGTTGAGGAAAGCACCCTATCCGAGGATCTGCCGGTCGACAGCGGCTGGGATGAGATCTACGACAATTACGACGGCTCAACCGCACTGTCTCGACCCGAGGAATTCAACGGCCGGGACATCTTTGAGAATCGCAGCGGCGGTTCGGAGACCCTGCAGGACTACCTGACCTGGCAACTGGAAATGGGCACCTTCTCCGATCTGGACCGGGCGATCGGCGCGGCCATCGTCGACGCCGTCGACGAGGACGGCTACCTGACCCAGCCGGTTGAAGACCTGCACGAGGGCCTGGGGCACCTGGGGGTAGAGCTGGACGAAGTGATGGCCGTTTTGCACCGCGTACAGCATTTCGACCCTATCGGGGTGGCCGCCCGCGACCCCAGTGAATGCCTTCTGATCCAACTGGGCCAACTGCCGGCTGGTACGCCCTGGTTGAACGAAGCGAAAACCGTACTGGGCAAGCATTCCGAGCTGCTGGCCGCGCGCGACTTCACGCAAATCACGCGACGGATGCGAATCAGCCGGGATCAACTCATGGAGGTGATGGCGCTGATCCAGACGCTCACCCCCCGACCCGGCTCCATGATGCCGGGCCCGGAACCGCAATACGTAACGCCAGACGTCTATGTCAGCAAGCAAAACGGCGCCTGGATGGTCTCACTCAACAGCGATACCAGCCCAAAGGTTCGGATAAATCAGCAGTATGCGGGCCTGGTCAGACGCGCCGACAACAGTACCGACAATCAGTGTATGCGCAATCATCTGCAGGAGGCGCGCTGGTTTCTGAAAAGTCTGCAAAACCGCAACGAAACCCTGCTCAAAGTGGCGACCGCCATTGTCGAGAGGCAGCGGGGTTTCCTGGATTACGGCGAGGAGGCGATGAAGCCTCTGGTCCTGCGAGACGTTGCCGAGGCGGTGGAAATGCATGAATCCACCGTTTCCCGGGTCACGACGCAAAAATACATGCATACGCCGCGAGGCATATTCGAGTTCAAATACTTCTTCTCCAGCCATGTGGGTACCACCGACGGCGGCGAATGCTCTTCCACCGCGATTCGGGCGATGATCAAGAAGCTGATCGCGGACGAGCCACCGAGAAAGCCCCTGAGCGACAGCAAGATCGCGCAATTGCTGGACGACCAAGGCATACAGGTGGCCCGCCGTACCGTGGCCAAGTATCGGGAATCCATGTCAATTTCATCCTCCACGGAGCGAAAACGCCTGTCGTAAGCATTCCGGCGGACTAGGCACAAGCCCGGGTCAAAGCAACACCGCCGCTGAATCCCGACCCCTGATTCGAGGACCAGCAGCAGCGTGCGGCAACACAGGCTGGGATACAGACGCCCCTTTGTTTTGCGCATCCGTCTGGTAAAACGCACGGGAATTCGTGCACACTGCAGGTGAGGGAAAGGCGTTCAGCCGAGTCCCGGCAGCAAACGACCTTCGATAATGATTGGCCGGCCCGGTAACGGGCGGCGAACCGCACAAGCCCTCAATTCATGTGGACCGGCCGTGGGCCGTGTCTGGATTCGTGAACAAGGAGCGAGCAATGCAACTGAACCTCTCCGGACATCATGTGGAGATCACCGCTGCCATGCGTGATTACGTTAATGCGAAGATGGACCGCATCATGCGGCACTTCGACCAGATGACCAGCGTTCAGGTGATTCTCAGTGTGGAGAAACTGCGGCAGAAAGCCGAAGCCCGGCTGCACGTAGCCGGCAACGACATCTACGCGGATGCGACGGAAGAGGATATGTACGCGGCGATCGACGCCCTGACCGACAAACTGGACCGGCAAGTCAAGAAGCATAAGGAAAAGGTCACGGATCATCATCGCAGCGACAAGCAGCGGAGCTATTCGTAACCCCCGGAGACGGTCGATTCGATGGAGATCGCAAGCCTGCTAACCCATGATCGGGTCATCGGTGACGGGCAGGTTTCGAGCAAGAAGCGCGCATTGGAGGAAATCAGCGCGCTTCTTGCCTCCGGAGCGGAGTCACTGACAGCACGCGAGATTTTCGACGGCCTGATCGGCCGTGAACGTCTTGGCAGCACCGGACTGGGACACGGTGTAGCCTTACCCCACGCACGGCTCGGCGACGAGTCGAAGCCGATCGCAGCGTTTGTGCGGCTGCAGTCCGGCATCGACTTCGACGCCATCGACGATCAACCCGTCACCCTGTTGTTCGGGCTGCTGGTGCCCCAGGAGTCCACAGACGATCATCTGAAGGTGCTTGCCCGGCTTGCGCAAATGTTCCGCGACGACGACTTCTGCGAGCAACTGCAGAACGCCACGGACAGTGCGCATATCCTCGAGCTGCTGTCGCAGGACCCGCCCGGCAACCCATCCACATGAGTGGCCGTCGGCTGGTGCACGGCAACGTGCTGCTGGTGAAGGGGGCCGGCGTCTGGATCACCGGTGAATCGGGCAGCGGCAAAAGCGAGCTGAGCCTGGCGCTGGTTGACCGGGGGCACCGGATGGTGGCCGATGACGTGGCGTGGATCAGTCGCCAAGACGGTCGTCTGGAAGCCCGGGCCGACCCGGCCCAATTCGGTATCATCCATATCCGCGACCTGGGTGTGCTTGACTTGGCGCAGCTGTTTGGAAGCCAAGCGTTGTGCCCGTGGGTTGTCCTGGACCTGAGAATCGATCTGAGCCGCAATCGCCAGGACGCCAGACCGGACAACCCGGACGAACTGCTCGCAGGCCGGCGAGGTCGACGCAGCGTTCTGAACGTGAGCATACCCTGCCTGACCGTGGCCGCCCATCGCTCCCGACCCCTTGCCCTGCTGGTTGAGTGCGCAGCCCGACAACACCAGCAAGCCCAAAACCATGCAGCACAACCGCGATGCCAGGGCACACCATTGCAAGGTGCGACATGCGTCTGATCGTGGTCAGCGGGCTGTCCGGGTCCGGCAAGAGCATCGCCCTTCAAACTTTGGAGGACGTGGGTTTTTACTGTGTCGACAACCTGCCGATAGATCTTTTGCCAGCCTTTGTGGAGTCGATGATTCACAGCGGATCCAGGCTTTCGGAACGTATGGCCGTTGGTATAGACGCGCGCAACAGCCAACGGAATATCGAGCATTTCGAGGACATCATCGCCAACCTGCCGGGGGAGCCCATGGCGCTGCAGATACTTTTTCTGCAGGCGGCGGACGACATCCTGCTCAAACGCTACAGTGAAACCCGGCGGCGCCACCCACTGAGCCATGGCGACCTGCCGCTGGTGGAGGCAATTGGCGGCGAGCGAAGGCTGCTGGAACCCATCGCTGCCATGGCGGATCTGGTGATCGACACCAGCCGAACCAACATTCACGAACTGCGTCAGGTCATACGCAGCCGGGTAGACCCGACGCCGCAGCAGTCGCTGTCCATCCTGTTCGAATCCTTTGGTTTCAAGCACGGGGTACCTACCGACGCGGATTTTGTTTTTGACGTGCGCTGTCTGCCCAACCCCCACTGGGTTCCCGCGCTGCGGGGACACACCGGGCTGGAGCAGCCCGTAATCGAGTTTCTCGATCAACAGTTGCCGGTCATCGCCATGCGCGAGGATATCAGCGGGTTCCTGTCGCGCTGGATACCCCAGTTCGAGGCGGAGAATCGCAGCTACCTAACGGTGGCCATAGGCTGCACCGGTGGCCAGCACCGGTCGGTCTATCTGGCCGAGGCGCTGGCCCGCGATCTCGGCCGCGATCGGGATAAGGTCACCGTCCGCCATCGGGACATCGCGTGACCGTCGGATTGCTGTTGGTCACCCATCACCGCATCGGTGCGGAGTTATTGCGAACCGCCATGGTAACCTTCGGTGGATGCCCGATGGAGACACGGACGATCGAGGTAAACGCCGACACAGACCCGGATCAACTTTTGGACCAGGCGCGCCAATACACGCAGGATCTGGAGCGCGGCGATGGCGTGCTGGTGCTGACGGACTGTTTCGGATCGACCCCCAGCAATATCGCCAATCGCCTGTTGGAAAACCACAACATCCGCGTCGTATCCGGGGTGAGCCTGCCGATGCTGATCCGGGTCATGAACTATGCTCGGCTGCCACTGAACGAACTTGCCAACAAGGCCGTGAGCGGGGGATGCGAAGGGATCGTCGCGTCGCCTCCCCTGACTCGAGGAGTATGAGTATGCTGGCAAGCCGGTCGGTCACCATCATCAACCGCTTGGGGTTGCACGCGCGGGCCGCCGCCAAATTCGTCACCCTTGCCTCCGGGTTCGAAAGCGATATCCGGATCGTGAGGGCAAACCGTGAAATCAATGGCAAGAGCATCATGGGCGTCATGATGCTGGCGGCGGGTAAAGGGACCCAGCTTGAAATCGTCGCCAACGGCGCCGATGCCGAAACCGCAGTCGACAGACTGGCCGAGTTGGTGAGAAATCGATTCGGCGAGGAGGAATAGGGACTCAGGATGACGCTTGCGTTACATGGTATCGGCGTCTCCCGCGGGTTTGCGCTCGGCCGGGTTCATCTCCTGACCCGTGGCAAACCCGAAGTCATAGAGTACGCCATTCCCCGCCCATACGTGGCGGAAGAGGTGGAGCGGTTTCAAAACGCGGTGGCCGAGGCTAAAGCACAGCTCAAGGCGGTTCGCGCCCGCATCCCGGACAACGTGCCGGCCGATATCGCCAGCTTTATCGACACCCATCTGCTGATGCTGGAGGATTCCTCCCTGACCGTGGCGCCGACGACCCTCATCCGCGAACGGCAGTGTAACGCCGAGTGGGCATTGAAGACCCAGCGAGATCGGCTGATAAGGGTGTTCGACGCAATGAACGACCCGTATTTGCGCACCCGTCGCGACGACGTGGATCACGTGGTCGATCGCATTCTCCGGGTGCTGCTCAGCGCCGACGATGAGGCGGCCTCGACCCAGGGCGACGGCCGCCTTGAAGGCCGCGTTATCGTGGCCGACGACCTGACCCCGGCGGATACGGTCCTGATGCAGCACCAAGGCATCACCGCTTTCGTCACCGAGCATGGAGGACCGCTTTCTCACACGGCGATCCTCGCCCGTAACCTGCGGATCCCGGCGGTCGTGGGCATTCGCAACGCCCGCAGTTCGCTGCGGGATGATGAAACAGTGATCGTCGATGGCGAACAAGGCGTCGTACTGACCGCCGAAGACGACCTGGTGGTCGCCCATTACCGGCACCGACAACGCGCGAAACGGCAGGAACGCGCTCTGCTGGGCAAGTTGAAGACGGCGCCGGCGGTGACCCGCGACGGCGTCCGGGTGGCGCTGCATGCCAACATTGAGCTGCCCAACGAAACCCACCAGGCGATGGAGGGCGGTGCAACCGGAGTGGGTCTGTACCGCACGGAATTTCTGTATATGAATCGGTTCGATGCGCCGGAGGAAGAGGAGCAACTGGAGTGCTATCGGCAGGTGGTTGGCGCTCTGGACGGGCATACGGTCACCATCAGAACCTTGGATCTGGGCGCCGATAAACAGGTGGACGGCGGCGGCGGAACCGGGCCGATCGCCACAAATCCCGCGCTGGGCCTGCGTGCGATCCGACTCTGCCTGCATGATCTGGCTCTATTCAGGCCACAACTTCGCGCCATCATGCGCGCATCCGCCCTTGGGCCCGTGCGAATGATGATTCCCATGCTGTCCAGTTTGCATGAGGTGCGTCAGGTGTTGCGTCTGGTGGAGGAAACCAAGCAGGCCCTGCGGGATGAAGGGCACGCGTTTGACCCACGCATGCCGGTCGGAGGGATGGTGGAAGTGCCTGCTGCGGCGGTGTCGGCTCGTCTGTTTAGCCGTTTGTTGGGATTCCTGTCCATCGGAACCAACGACCTGATCCAGTACACACTGGCCATCGACCGTATAGACGAGCAGGTGAATTACCTTTACGACCCCCTGCACCCGGCGGTACTGCAGCTTATATTCAGCACCATCCAGGCCGGCCAACAGCAGGGGATTCCGGTATCGATGTGCGGCGAAATGGCCGGGGACCCCCGCTATGCGCGACTGCTTTTAGGCCTGGAACTGACAGAATTCAGCATGCACCCTTCAGCCATACTGGAGATCAAGAAAATCATTCGCGACTCCCACGCGGGTGAACTGCGCGACCTGGCCCGACGTGTTCTCAACTGCACCGATCCGGATGAGTTTCCGGAATTGATGTCGTTGCTCGCCCACTGAGACCGCCGGCTTGCCCGGTCCGCCCAGGGCAAGCGGACGTGGACCGGCTCCTGTCGACTTAGATAGACTGCTGACAGGTGGCAGAGCAGACCTAGCCCGCGTCTTACCGACCCTGAAACCCAGCCCATGTAAGCCCTCAGGCAGCCCCAGGAAACCATGGCCGAACCCACACTTCCAACCGAATCAGACCTGCATAGACGCCGGCTGACGGAAGTCCTCGAGAGTGGGACTCGGAATCAATTGGTGGGCCTGGTGAATGCCCTCCATCCAGCCGAGATAGCCGATCTTCTGGAGTCTCTTCCACCCGCCCAACGGGAGGCGGTGTGGGAGTTGGTTCCCACGGACATGGACGGTGACGTGCTGGTGCACGTCAACGACGAAGTGCGCTTGGGCCTCATGGACGGCATGGATTCAAAGGAAATCCTCGCCGCCGTGGAAGGGCTGGACGTGGACGATGTCGCGGATCTGCTGCAGGATCTGCCCGCCGCCCTGACGCGGGAAGTCCTGAATGCGATGGACCGCCAAAACCGGCAGCGGGTGGAAGCGGTTCTCCCCTACCCGGAGGACTCGGCCGGTGGCCTCATGAACACCGACGTGGTGACCGTACGCGCCGACGTCACCCTGGAAGTCGTGCTGCGCTATTTGCGCTTGCGCGGCAGCTTACCGGAAGTTACCGATCGTATTTTCGTGCTCAGCCGCAGCGAACGCTTCGCGGGCACCCTGAGCCTGACCAACCTGCTCACCCACGATCCTGAGTACACCGTGGCGGAAGTAATGGAACGGGACCAGGAAACGGTGTTAGTGGACATGCAGCAACAGGATATCGCCAGGCTGTTCGAAACCCACGACTTGATCTCGGCCCCGGTGATCGACGCCGACGGCAACCTCCTGGGCCGCATCACCGTGGACGACGTGGTGGACGTCATTCGAGAACAGGCCGAGCATCAGATTTTGACCATGGCCGGCCTGGATGAGGAAGACGACATGTTCGCGCCGGTCATTCTGAGCAGCCGGCGCCGTGCCATATGGTTGGGCGTCAACCTGATTACCGCCTTTGCTGCCGCCTGGGTGATTGGCTTGTTCGAAGCCACCATTGAGCAGGTTGTCGCGCTGGCGGTGCTGATGCCGGTGGTGGCCAGCATGGGTGGTGTGGCCGGCAGCCAGACCCTGACCCTGATGGTCCGAGGCCTGGCCACGGGTCAGGTCAGCGGCGCCAACGCCATTTGGCTGCTCAACAAGGAACTGGCGGTCGGGGCGGTCAACGGTTTGCTCTGGGCTTTTGTGGTCTCCGCCATCGCCGTGATCTGGTTTGGTGACCTGAGAATAGGGGCCATCATAGCGGTGGCCATATTCATCAACCTGCTTTGCGCAGCGGTGTCCGGCGTCGGCATCCCGATGATGCTGAAACGCCTGGGAGTGGACCCGGCGCTGGCCGGCAACGTGGTCCTTACCACAGTGACCGACGTGGTGGGTTTCATGGCGTTTCTAGGTCTGGCCACGGTGTTTCTGCTTTGAGCGCAAAAGAACCGCTCGATCTTTTGGTAATCGGCTCCGGTCCAGGCGGATATCGTGCCGCGGTTCTGGCTGCGCTGCGCGGGCTCAAGGTGGCCATCGTCGAACGCGACCAGTGGGGTGGCTGCTGCCTCAACCGCGGCTGTGTGCCCAAAAAGGCCTGGCACCACAGCGCCCGTATTCTCAGCAATCAAGCGCACTACGCGGAACGGGGAATCGAGGGCACGCTGCGGGGCGACCTTCATCAGGCGTGGCGACATCAAAAACGGATTGTCCACCGGGTTAGGGACAGCTATGTCGATTATCTGCAGCGTCTCGGGGTTGATGCGTTGCGGGGTAAGGCCGATTTTCTGGCGGCGGATCGCATTGCCATCACGCACGCTGAAGGTACCGACACATTGACGGCGCGCAATGTCATCATCGCCACCGGCAGCCGCCCCAATCCGCATCCGCTCATCCCAACAGTACCGGGGCGAGTACTGAATTCCGACATGCTGTTCGATCACGGGCCACCGGCAGGCAAACGCGTCGCGCTTATTGGGTCAGGCGTAGTCGCCACGGAATTTGCCTTCATCCTGTCTGCCCTGGGGAAAACGATCAGTTGGATTTCACGATCCGCTATGCTGCGCCGCGCGCACTTCAGCGCCCATGCCATGTCTGCCCTGGAACACGCTCTACGGAAGCAGAACATCGTGCTGCGCAGCGACGCCTTTCCTCTGCGCGTCGATGCCCACCGGGATCCGCTTGAGATTCAGCTTGCCGACCATGGAATTGTCGAAGCGGATTGGATATGCCTGGCCACCGGTCGGAGACCCAATACCGATGCCATGGGACTTGACGCGGCGGGGGTCTGCTGCGACCCGCAAGGTTTTGTGGTGCGCAATGAGTGTCTGCAAACCCGCCAGCCCAATATCTACGCCATAGGCGACTGCGCCTGCGCGGAGATGACCGCGAATCACGCGCTGGCCGACGCCACCATTGCAGTTGAGAACATCGTCAACGGAGTTCACCGCAGGCGGGCGCCGGATCGGATTCCACTCGTGGTCTACAGCGCCCTGGAGCTCGCCAGGATCGGGCTGGATGATGACAGCGCCGAGGACCAGGGTCATGAACCGGCCGTGGGTTTCGCGTCCTTCGAAACCAATCCCTGTGCCCTGGGCCAAGATGGCGCTCAGGGCTTTGTCCGGCTGCTGGCCGATATGGACAGCGGCGCACTTCTGGGCGCTGAAGTGGTTGGCGACGGCGCCGGCGAACTGATTCATTTGTTGTCGTTGGCGCCGGATCCGGAATCGGCGCTGCGGCGGTTGGCGGCCGGGGTCTACAATCACCCGACCCGAGCGGAGGAACTGCTGAACGCAACCGAGACGCTGGCCGCGCGCTGGGGCTTGCTGGAACAGGTGTTTGGCACCGGTGTATCCGACGCCACGGCCCCGACCCGCCCCGCCCAATCGAGTTGAACATGCCGGACGAGATACCCGAACGGGACGACACGCAACCCAGCAAATCGCAACGCAAACGCGATGCACAGGCCGTCCATGGGCTCGGCGTCAGGTTAGTGGCGCTCCCGGAGCGCGGCCTCAAGCCACTGGGTCTGGATTCGGACCTGCTGCTGGCCGTGAGAGCCGCACGCGACATGCGGGCCGGCGGCGCCCGAAAGCGCCAGATTCAGTATATTGGCCGTCTGCTTCGGCAAATCGACTGCACACCTATTTTCGAGGCGCTGGATGGGACCAGCCTCAAACCGGCGGCAAATCCAAACATGCAAGCGGCACGAGAGGCCTTGCTGGAACGGGTCCTGAACGCCGACGAGAAGGCAATTTTTGCCCTGTGCGCGGAGCATCGGACATTGGACCATGGCAGGCTCCGTCAACTGATTCGACAGGCAAAGCGCGTTACGGCGGCCGATGAGAACAGCACTGCCGAGCCCGCCCGGGCCGCGCTCGCCCGCTATCTTGTCAAGGTTGATCTCGAACCGCCGGGGGGGTAAGAGCCTGCTGTATTGCCCCGATCGGATGTGGGTGCCGGGAATCGGGTGATCGGTGTTCAGCGCCCTCCCAATTGGTCAATGCAAAGGGTTGCGGAAAGGATGCGAGGTTGGGACCGCAGCAACGCTACCGTGGCCCATCCGGGGGGCTCCGGGCTCCCTGCGGGCAAACCGGCAATTGTAATGCGGGTTAAAGCCGGCGATGCGCCAGCACCGGCATGTGGGCCCGTATTTGCGCTTGGTGAGCGGGATCGATACTGGCCATAATCACCCCCGATCCCCTTGGCAGACGATCCAGAATGCTACCCCAGGGATCGCATATCAGGCTGTCACCGTGGGTTTCCCGCCCATTGGCGTGGTAGCCACCTTGTGCGGCCGCGATCACGTAGCATAGATTTTCCACCGCCCGGGCGCGCAGCAGGACTTCCCAGTGGGCCTGCCCTGTCACGGCGGTAAAGGCCGCTGGTACCACAAGCAATTCAGCCCCACGCCCGGCCAGATCCCGGTAAAGTTCCGGAAAGCGCAGGTCATAACACACCGACATGCCGATCCGGCCCAGCTCCGTGTCGACCACCACCGTCTCGGATCCCGGCTCCACCTGGGCAGACTCGAGGTAGCTGCCCCGGGCATCGCTTACCTGGGCGTCGAACAGATGGATCTTGTCATAGCGCGCCACCCGTTCCCCCGCTGGGGAAAACAACAAGCAGGCCGAACGTCCACGCAGCGGATCCGTGGCGACCATGGGAATGGTGCCGCCAACAATCCAAACGCTGTGGGCACGCGCCTGCTGCGCCAGAAACGTTTGTACACGCCCTTCCCCATCGCCCTCACGGGCACTGAGAATGTCGGATTCGCGCATCGGCATCAGGGCGAAATTCTCCGGCAGGACAACCAGCCGCGCACCCGCCTGAGCTGCCAGACGGATATGCCGCTCGGCTTCGATCAGATTTCCGCTTATCGACGATCCGCTGGCCATTTGCACCGCAGCAATACGCGTCATTCCCCGCTCCTGAAGTACGGCTGAGTCACGTTGCATAACGCATCAGCGACTCCCGCCCTCCTGTCCGACCGCCTCTTCCTCCCGGGCCGGCACCACCCGTACCGGCTCGATTACCGGTGCCTCCCAGCTACCATCGATCGTATACTGCACTCGCAGTACCTTATCGAGACCTTGTTTGAAAACAGTGCCGGCAATAAACAATGCCGCGCCCACCGCCGGTCCCCCAGCCATCATGCCGGCCAACGGCAAGGAGCCCCCGACCTGTGGACTGACCCAAAGATCCAGGTCATAGTCCCGCGCCAGAATCCCGACCCGGCCGGTCATGGACAGAAAGGCAGAGGGCCCTTTGCTCTCCAGGGGTTCCTGGTACATGTTGCCTTCGCTAAAGCGCAACTGGGCCTCGATTGAATCAAAGCGATAACCTTCTTCAAACACATCGGTGAAATCCAGCCTCAGCCGCCGGCTGATCGCACCGAGATTGAACAAACCCACCAGCCGGCCGACGCCTGCCTCCACGTCGGCAATCTTACCGTCCAGTACCTTCAGGTTAACGCGCCCTTCCAGAGTCGCCAGATCGAGTTCTGGCAGAGCCTTTGCCCAGGACAAGTCGAGCTCAGCACTGGCTGTTCCGCTTCGGGCGGCCTTGCCGAGTCCGAGTTGCCCAAAAGCATCGCCGGCGTCATCCGCGTTGAACTGGAGAATCAGATGGGTCAGATCGGCGCCGTCGGAACGGGCCCAGTCTCCTTGTCCTGTCAGCGCATAGTGACGCCCGCTCAGGGCAACCCGTTCCAGGAGCAATGCGCCGCTTCCGGGCCGGGAAGCCGCCTCCAGTGATCCCAGTGGATCGCCATCGAGCATGAGGTCGTCAACGCGAATCCGCATGGCTGGCAGGGCATCGGGTGCCGGCCATGAGCCCGCTTTCGACGGCGGGTCAGGTGGCTTGAGATTCAGGCGCTGGAACCGCGCGTCAAGCGTTCCGCTTCCCAGGGGGCGTGGCAAGGATACGGCTCCCTTCATCATTGGATCGTCAACCGTCACACGAATTTCGCCGAGGTCGACTTCCGTCCTGACATTGGCCAGATCTGTGCCGAAGCCGTGAAGATGCCGAAGCTGCAGGTCCAAACGGTCAAGCCCACTCAGATCCGGTGCCGCCAAGCCCTTGCCCATAAATGACGACCAGGCGTCCAGATCCAAGGTCTCAAGGGCGCCCACCAAGGTGAGCCCGGGGCCAGCCGCCGGTTCGATCTCGCCAGGCCCCAAGCGAACACTGATCCGATGAACCCCTGAGCCGGGTTCGCGCTGATCCAGATCGAGGCTTGCCCGCACCGGTCCGTACTCGATTTGGATTCGTCCGGGCCCGGACGAATCCAGGCTGTAATCCAGGCTCACGGGACGCTCGCTGGACTCCAGCTTTCCCAGCGGTTCGGGTGCCAGAACACCGGTCCCCACAAGGCTGGAATTCAGCCGAAGCCGGAGGCCGCCGTCCGCCCCCGGCAGCGTCAGGTCAATGCGCCATGGACTCTCGCCCACGACATGCTCGGCCCAGCCGGGTTGAGGCAGGTAGCGGCCAAGCAACGCGCCGGTCTCGAGTTTGCCTGTCAGGGTCGCGTTCAATTCATTGCCGGCAGCCGATACATCCAGCATCACAGGCCGGTCCCATAGGGTGGCCTGCAAACCTTCAGCAATGAAACTGCGCTCGGTGAAACGACTTCCGCCGGTCAGTCCGGTAAATTCGATACCCCTCTCACGAATCGCGAGCTCAGCGCCATCGAATGCGAGCGCGCCCTCCACGGTGGCTGGCGCCATCGGCTTCAAAGGTCGGGAAAAGCGAACTTCAAGCGCTGAGGGACCCGCTAAAGACAGCCGGTCCAGGGTGGCGCCGAGCACCGACTGCAGAGGGGCCGACGCGTTGACAAAGTCCACCAGCTCAGCGGCATCCGCCGTGACCTGGGTGTCGAGGGTGAGCACGGGCTGTGCGAGATCGGGAATCTCCACCCGGGTTTCGCCGGGACTCAGCTGCAACAGACGTCCATGACTTGCTTTGGCCGAAAGGCCGACGCCCCGGAGCGTCAACTCCGCATCCAACTCCTCAACCCGTGGCCAGGCCGGATGATAGTCCAGAATCGCATCTTCCACCCCCAACTGGGCGAGCAACACGCCATCGTGATCCCGGTATGGGATCTTGTTCAACGGTCCACGGATAATGAGACCGCCGTTAGGCATTCGACCATTGATCAGGGATCGGTTGAGCCACTCCACCAGCGGCGCGCGCATGATGCCCACCGGGAGATAACGGGACACCGCCGCGACATTGCCGTTCTGAAAGTACGCCTGCAAATCGATTCGATTGGGCTGCCCCCGCCGCCCGCCGTCCAAACGCAGGCGCAAGAGGCTGGCTGCGTCCGCTGTATCGATGGCGACCTCGTTTGACACCAGCGACCATCCGCCTTCCTCCCATCCAATGTCCAGGATGCCGGACATGCGTTCTATCGGCAGTGGGTGAGCGAACAGCTCGGGCGCGTTCAAGGTGATATCGCGACTGTCCAGACGGACTGCCAAATGGCGGCCGAAGACGCTCAATTCAGCGGCGGCTCCGTCGATGCCCGGCACCCTGCCAAACGGGTCATAACCGATCCCGTCCACGCGGGCGCCGCCTCGGACGGAAGCGTCGGGCGCGCTGGGATTCCAGCTCAGTTCAATATCACTCGCCGTGCCCCGCAAGGTCATCGACGCCAGCTTATCCGGTACGCCGCGCGCTCTCAGCAGCTCGCGCCAGTGGGTCAACTCCGCCAGCGGGAATCGACTGGCCTCCACGGCCACGGACTCGGGCCGGAGCCAGTTCTCACCCATTGCCCGTACAGCGAAACCCGGCATGCTCCAGCTATCCTTCCCACGGCGCAGGCGCACCCAATCGTGTATCAGTGTCCAGCCTCGATCGTCGACCGACCAACGAAAGCTGGTGCTCAGGTCCCGAGGCGCACCCTGGGTAAGCGGATGAGGCAACTTTAGGTTTGCAACGTCCAGCCTTCCGCCCACCCGGGCGAGCCTTCCCAGCGAACCCTCGAGCCAGAGTTCGCCGGTTACAAGGCCCGAATGGATATGTTCGGACAGGGGGGACCACGGTATCTGCGCCAAATCCACCGCATCTATCCGGGCATGCATCGACGCCGTCCAGTTCTCCGGCTCCCCGGCTGGCCCCTGGACATGTCCCACGACGGTCAGGCTCGGTTCCGCATTGCCGGAGGTCGAGATGCTCAACCCCAGCTCGCGATGTTGATCCGCGTTGCGCAGCGAAAGATCAACCTGGCGATAATGAAGAATCGCCTGGCCGGGGTCCGCGGGATGAACAAACAGATTACCGCCGTAGACATCGAAGCGCGGAAAGGCAGTCGCAATTGACAGCACAGTGGGTAGATCCGCTTCCCAGGGCGGCCTGTCTGGTGGGCCCACTCTGAAGCGGCCCTCCGGATCCTGGTAAAGATGGATCGTGGGTGCCTGGAACCACAACTGGTCAGTGATCAGACGCCCCTGAAGGATCGACCCGACCAGGTCGAACCCTGCGGTGGCGTCGCCCAGTTCGGCCACCGCCGTACCCTGCGGCGACGCCAACACCTGAAGTCCCGAGATGCGAGCGACCGGGCCGCGGCCCTCCCAGGACAGACGGAGGCTTGATATCCGCACGGGGCGCTGTAACTGGTCTGACAAACGCTGCGAGAGCACCGGGCGTAAGCCGTCGCCGAGGATGGGCAAAGCAAGCCGCGCGAGCCCGACCAGCAGCCCGATGAAAATGACGAGACTGATGACCGAAACCGCGGTCCATCGCCCCATGCGCCGACTCAGCCGGCGCATGCACACCACCGATCGCGGGCACCCGTAACATTGCAGACCATGGCTTTTAAGCGCGCTTCCATAGGCTACATCAGAACGATGTCGTACTGCTCCTGGGTATACAGTGCTTCGACCTGGAACTTGATCGGAATGCCGATGAAATCCTCCAGCTCCGCCAGACTGGTAGATTCCTCATCCACCAGAAGATCAACCACTTCCTGCGATCCCAGGACCAGGAACTGACGCGCATCGTACTGCCGCGCCTCGCGCATGATCTCACGGAAAATTTCAAAACAAATGGTCTCAGCCGTTTTCACGAACCCGCGTCCGTGACACGCCGGACAGGGCTCGCACAGGACATGCTCGAGGCTCTCACGGGTTCGCTTGCGGGTCATTTGCACCAAACCGAGAGACGATACCTCGCTGAGGTGATTTTTCGCATGATCTCGTTCCAGATGCTTGTCTAGGGCCCGCAGCACCTGTTCCTTGTGCTCTTCGCTGGACATGTCGATAAAGTCGATGATGATGATGCCCCCCAGATTGCGCAGGCGGAGCTGGCGGGCGATGGCCTGGGCCGCTTCCAGGTTGGTCTTGAATATGGTCTCTTCGAGATTCCGGTGTCCCACATAGGCACCGGTATTGACGTCGATGGTGGTCATGGCCTCGGTCTGATCGACGATCAGATAGCCGCCGGACTTGAGCTGCACCTTGGTGGACAGGGCCTTTTGAATCTCGTCTTCCACGCTGTACAGATCGAAGATCGGCCGCTCACCCGTATAGTGCTCAATCCGAGGCAGCATTTCCGATACGAACGTGGCGGCAAAGCGCAGTACACGATCATAGGTTTCGCGAGAATCCAGACGCACCTTCTCCACCTCTACGCCCACCATGTCGCGCAGAATGCGCTGGGCCAGGGGAAGGTCCTCGTGCAACATGCGTCCGAATCCGGCGGATTCCGTTCGACCCCGAACCGAGGACCACAGTTTCTGCAAAAAAACCATGTCGCGGCGCAAAGCATCGGCTGTGGCGCCCTCCGCCGCGGTGCGAATGATGTAACCGCCAACGTCGCTCTGCGCCTGGAGAGTTTCAGAAACGATAGTCTTGAGCCGCTGCCGCTCCGCCTCCTCGTCTATTTTCACGGAAACCCCAACCGTGTCGCTATGGGGCAGCAACACCAGGTATCGGGAGGGCACCGTGATGTTGGTTGTCAATCTGGCTCCTTTGCTGCCCAGGGGATCCTTGATCACCTGCACCAGGATCTCCTGTCCCTCCCGCAGCAACTCAGCGATCGCCGCAGGCCGGGTCAGTTCCGAAACTCGGGCCTCGTCGTCATAGGCCTTCGAGATATCAGAGACATGGAGAAATGCGGCCCGTTCCAAACCGATATCGATGAACGCTGCCTCCATGCCGGGCAACACCCGGCTGACACGCCCTTTGTAGATGTTACCCACGAGCCCCCGATTGCTGGTGCGCTCTATAAACACCTCCTGGAGAACACCGTTCTCAACAACCGCAACCCGGGTCTCCCGGGGCGTAACATTGATGAGTATTTCCTGACTCACTGCGGCTCCCGACGGGTAACGTGCGGAGCCTGCGTCCATACAGTCGGCGTCAGGCCAAAGTCTCGCAACAGATTCCAGGTTTCGTGCAGGGGAAGCCCCACTACGCCGGAATAACTCCCCTCCAAATGCTCTACGAACACGGCTGCACGACCTTGAATTCCGTAGCCACCGGCCTTGTCGACCGGCTCGCCGGTTCGCCAATACGCGTCGATCTCGTGCTGGTCGAGGGTGCGAAAACGCACTCGGCTATGCTGAAGCCGAGACTGCTGTCGGCCCCCCGCATCCAGCGCCACCGCACTCATCACTGAATGGGTGCGGCCACTCAAGGCCCGCAACATGCCGAGGCCATGGTCCCGGTCCCTCGGCTTGCCCAGGATCTGCTGGTCGAGTACCACTGCCGTGTCCGCCGCCAGCACCGGAATGTCGCGGGAGGAATCGGCCTGCCTGCGGCCGGCGGCCACTTTGTCCATCGCCATTCTCACCGCATAGAGACCGGCGTCCTCGTTTGGACGAGGGGTTTCGTCCACCTCTACGGGCAATTGCCGCAATCGGATACCTATCTGTTCCAGCAATTCGCGACGCCGGGGTGAGGACGAGGCAAGCCAAAGATCAACGGTGGGTTCAGATGGGTGCATGGTCGGCCCGGGTCCTCTATCGAGATGTAAGCAACCATTATTATCACCTGGATACCAAGGGAGCCTCTGATTTATTCGTGAACATGCATGTTCACGAATAAATCAGAGGCTCCTAGGGAAGGTCGATTGCTGCGGTCGCGCAGACGTCTTGGCATGCGCTCGTACAAAGCGCACCGAGCGAAGTTGGCCCAAGGCAAATAAGTGAGTTGCCAATGAACAAGCTGCAACGCGGTACGAAGGGCGCAAAGGCCCGGCCCCTCCGGGGTTTCGCCCGCACGGGCACATCTGCCGCGTTTCCCGGCTTGGCCATAGAATGGACTCTGGCCAAGCCGGGAGCCTCGCATCTGCGCCCTTGTGGACCGAAACGCGATTCGTATCAATCGACCAGACCTTCCCCAGCGGATTTCAGTCCCGATGATAGGGGTGGCCGCGCAATACGCACCATGCCCGATAACACTGTTCCGCCACCACCACCCGTACCAGGGGATGCGGCAAAGTGAGTGCCGAGAGTGACCAGACCCAGTCGGCCCGTTCCAGGCAGCGCGGATGAAGTCCATCCGGCCCTCCTATCAGCAGCGAGATGTTGCGGCCATCCTGAAGCCATTTACCCAGATGGCGGGCCAGATGCCGGGTATCCAGCTGGTTGCCGCCCTGATCCAGCGCCACAATCAAATCCGATCCGGCCAGCCCGAGTAAACTATCCGCCTCCTGGGCTTTGAGGCGTTCCGGATCGTTGGACTTGCTTCGCCTGGGCAAAGGCACCTCGGATAGGGTAAGCCTGCACTCGCGTGGCATTCGTCGGGCATAAGTTTCATACCCGGTTCCGACCCATGCCGGCATCCGGGTGCCAACAGCGATCAGACGTATGCGCACGATTGCCCCTCCTGGAACAGGGGTACTACTCCGATTGATCCAGTAACAAACCAACCACGCGCCTTGCGCTGACGCAGTTGGAACACTCTGAAGCGCTACTTACTTGTGGGACACGACACCTCTCTCGCCATTGCCGGCGACGCTCCAAAGTTTCTCGATATTGTAGAAGGCGCGGGTGTCGGGCAGCATGATGTGGGTCACAACGTCCCCCAGATCCACCAGGATCCAGTCCCCCGTCGTCTCGCCCTCTACCCCAAGGGCTTTGACACCCGCTTCGCGGCTGCGCTTAACTACATTGTCCGCCAAGGATTTGACGTGGCGACTCGAGGTCCCGCTCGCAATCACCATGTAATCGGTGAATCCGGATACATCGCCGACATCGAGGCACATGATATCGACACCCTTGAGCTCGTCCAAGGCTTCCAGTACGAGCGATCGCAGTTTATCGGGCTGCATGGGGTTCCGTGGTTCCCTCCCAGTGTTGTTCAATCGGACAGGTCTACCGCCGAGTGTGAAAGATAGAGCTGTTGGGTTTCGATGTAATCGGCCACTGCGTCCGGAACCAGATACCGTATGCTGCGCCCAGCGGCCACTCGTGCGCGAATATCGGTAGCCGAAATTTCAAGCTGCGTGACCGTCGTGATGACAACAGACCCTGCAGCGCGCTGATGCAATGCGGATACCGATTCGGCACCACGCGCCTGATACAAAGCGTACTCGTGACTCCGCTCGGGCAAGTCTGCCCCGGGGCGGCGGGCGATCACCAGGTGCGCCAGATCGCAAATCTCGGCCCAACGATGCCACTGGCTGAAATGAAGAAAGGCATCGAGGCCCAGCAGCAGACACAGTGACCTGTCAGCGTATTGGCTGCGGAAGCTGAGCAATGTGTCGTACATGTAGGACGGGCCGGCTGCGCGGCGTAGTTCGCGATCGTCACAGACGAACGCCGGCTGGCCGGTCACGGCCAATTCCAGGAGCGCAAGGCGTTGTTCCCCCGACACCCGGGGCGCGGCCCTGTGGGCCGGCCGGGCACAGGGAACAAAGTGGATCCGTTCAAACCCCAGCGCCTCATATATCTCCAAAGCCGACCTGAGATGCCCCAGATGCACGGGATCAAAAGTGCCCCCGAAAATGCCAATCGGCCTCATGGTCTGGCGGCTGCTCCTTCGCTCCGCGCTCAGCTCCGGATCTGCCCATCGCCCATGACCACAAACTTCTGCGTGGTCAGCCCGAGCAGCCCCACCGGACCGCGGGCATGCAGCTTGTCGGTACTGACGCCAATCTCGGCGCCCAAGCCGTACTCAAAACCATCGGCGAAACGGGTTGACGCGTTGACCATGACTGAGCTCGAATCCACTTCACGCAGAAAACGGCGTGCGCGGCCATAGTCGCGGGTTACGATGGCATCGGTATGACCGGAACCGTAACGGGCGATGTGGTCCATGGCATCCTCCAGGTCCGCGACCACCCGAATCGCCAGAATGGGCGCCAGGTACTCCGCGTTCCAGTCACTTTCCTGGGCCTGAAAAATACCCGGCAGCAGCGCCTGGGTTCGCCCACAGCCACGCAGTTCGACCCCGGCAGCCTCGAATTCTCGGCGCAGCCGGGGCAAAACGGTGGCGGCGATGTCCTCCGCCACCAGCAGCGTTTCCATGGTGTTGCAGGTGCCGTACCGCTGAGTTTTCGCGTTCACCGACAGTTTGACCGCCATATCGGGGTCCGCGTCAGCGTCAATATAGGTGTGACAAACGCCGTCCAGGTGCTTGATCACTGGGACCTTGGCCTCATCGCTGATCCGTTGGATCAGGCCCTTGCCGCCGCGGGGCACTATGACATCCACGTAGGCACTCAAGCGTATCAACTCGCCCACCGCCGCCCGATCCGTCGTATCCACCACCTGAACCGCGGCAACGGGTAGATCGCAGGCGGTCAGACCGGCCCGAATGCATCCGGCGATGGCCCGATTGGAATGAATGGCCTCAGAACCGCCACGCAGGATGGCTGCATTGCCTGACTTGAGACAGAGGCCGGCCGCATCGGCGGTGACATTGGGTCGCGACTCGTAGATGATGCCCACCACGCCAAGGGGAACCCGCATCTTTCCGACCTGGATGCCGGATGGACGGTAGTTGAGGTCGGTGATTTCACCCACCGGATCGGGCAAAGCCGCAATCTGGCACAGACCCTCGGCCATGGCTTCAATACGTGCGTCACCAAGTTCCAGGCGATCCATCAAAGCACCACTGAGCCCGCTGCTGCGTCCGGCTTCCAGATCCCGCTCGTTCTCGCTGCGGAGCTCGTCGCGGGCGCGCTGTATGGCCTCGGCTATGGCCAGCAACGCAGAATTTTTTCTGCCGGTGTCGACGGCACCCAGCAGCCGTGAAGCAGCCCGTGCCTCGCGCCCGAGATGCTGCATGTAGTCGGCGACTGTGACCCCCAGATCCTGGGCGTTTGCACTCATGATACTCACCTGTTGCCGGCATCCGCGAAGGCGGCCCGTCCAGCCATGTCCATACTCAATTGTAACAACTCATTCCAGACTGAGCCCGCCCGTTGTCCCTTGACCAGGCGATCCAGATCGGCGCACCGTCCCAGCAAGCCGCGCCAGAACCCCGAGTTGGCGCGAGCCAGAGCTTTTCGGAGGATCGGTTTGCGGCGCTCCCAGACCCGGTGTCGGGTCAATACAGCATCGATCGCCATGCCATGTTCCGCGTCCTTGGAAAGCGTGCACAAGGTTCGAATCTCGCGGGCAAACGCCCAGGCCACCAATACCGGCTCCACACCCTCGCGGCGCAGCGTGGTCAGAATTCGAAGCAACCGGGCCCCATCCTGGCCAGCCAGGGCCGCGTCGGTGAGATCGAACACGTCGTAGCGTGCATTGTCGCTCACCGCCGCCATCACCGTCGGTGCATCCACCTCACCGGCACCCACGGTCAACGCAAGCCGATCCACTTCCTGCGCCGCCGCCAGCAGATTACCTTCGACCCGGTCGGCCAGCAGCATGACCGCCTCCCGGTCCGGCACAAGCGCCCGCGAACGCATTCGGGCGTCAATCCATGCCGGCAACTGCCGGGTTTCCACCGACCAGGTCTGAATACAGACGCCTGCCCGATCCAGGCTCTGGAACCATTTGCTGTTCTGAGCGCTACGTTCCAGTTGACCCAGCAGCACCAACAACACCGTATCCGGGGGCGGTGCATCGCAGTACCGCCGCAGTGCTCGGCCTCCCTCGTCACCGGGCTTGGCCCCATCCATGCGCAACTCGATCAGCCGGCGGGAAGCAAACAAAGACGGGCTATCGGCCAGGAAAGCGAGGCCGCTCCAGTCGAAACGGGCATCGACTTCGAGCCGCTCACGTTCGGTAAATCCCTGCTCCAATGCGGCTCTGCGGAGGCGGTCTCCCACTTCTTGGACCAACAGGGGCTCCGGGCCGGTAACCGCGTAGACCGGGGCCAGCGGCATGACCAGGTGCCGATCGAGACCCTCGGCCTTCAGCCGCATGGCGGATCAACCGGCGGCGGCACTGAGTTGCTCGATGATCTGCCAGGCCGCTTCCTGCACCAGCTCAATGTAGATCTGCTCCTCCGCCGCGGTACGACTCACAACCTCTGTTTCACTGTAGGCGTAATCGCGCCGTGTCGACACGGTTCGTCGCTCAAACAGCGGTTCACCCGCGCCGGTTTCGGCACTGAAGGCCACTTCATAGATCAGCTGAAACTCAACCGCCTTGCCGGTGCGGCCCAATGCAACCACTTCCCGCCGACGGCTTGTGTCCTGGATCAAAAGGCGGGTGGTCGGATTGTCACTCGCACCAACCAGGGTCGAGCCGTTGACCTTGAGGAGTTGGCGCAGCATCAAACCGATGTCACTGTAGGTCTCAGCCCCCAGCAACTCGACCCGCTCCATTGCCGGTGGCAACTCGGTCAGCCCCCTCAATTTGAACCCGCAACCGGCGGTCGACAGCGTCATGAGCGTGGACAAAACAAAAACCAGGGCGAGACGCATCAGTTCACCGTCCTCAGCACACGATATTGACCAGCTTGGCGGGCACCACAATGATCTTGCGAATGGTCTGCGCCGCCACAAACCGGGCCACATTGGGTTCAGCCAGCGCGGCCTGCTCCACCGCGGCCTTGTCCGAGTCCGCGGACACCATCACACGTCCCCGCAGGCGGCCGTTGACCTGGACCACAATCTCCACTTCCTCACGGACCAAAGCGCGCTCGTCTGTCACCGGCCAAGGCGCATCCACTACCGGGCTTGAATGACCCAGTTCCAGCCATAACCGATGGCAGACATGGGGCGTGATCGGGGCCAACAACCGGACCGCCGTGTCCAGCGCCTCCTGTGCAACCGCGCGTCCGGCAGCAGTGTCATCTTTAAAGCGCGCCAGGGCGTTCAGCAGTTCCATCACGGCCGCAACCGCGGTGTTGAATGTGCGTCGCCGATCAACGTCGTCGGTCACTTTGACAATTGTCTCGTGCACCTTGCGCCGGAGCGACTTCTGCTCGCCGGTGGCGGCGACCGCCGCCTCTGCTGAAACGGGGCCGGAGACCAGGTGCCGGACGGTCAGGCCCCACAATCGTTGCAGAAATCGCTCGGCGCCGGCCACCGCCGAGTCGTTCCATTCCAGCGCCTGATCCGGGGGGGATGCGAACATCATATACAGGCGAACCGTATCCGCCCCGTAGCGGTCGATCATCTCCTGCGGGTCCACTCCGTTGTTCTTTGACTTGGACATCTTCTCCACGGCGCCCACCGTCACCGCCGTGCCGTCGGCGACCAACCGGGCCCCAGTCACCTTGCCTTTGTCGTCGCGCTCAACTTCCACCTCCCGGGGCGCATACCAATGCCTTTTGCTCCCCTGGTCGCGGTAGTAGGTGGGCGCGTTGACCATGCCCTGGGTCAGCAGGCTTGCAAATGGCTCGTCGCCGGCCACCAACCCCTCGTCGCGCATCAGTTTGTGAAAGAAGCGGGCATACAGCAGATGCAGGATGGCGTGCTCAACGCCGCCGACGTACTGATCCACCGGCAACCAGTATCTGGCGCGCTCATCCAACATTGCCTGATCGTTGTCTGCACAGCAGAATCGCGCGTAGTACCAGGACGACTCCATGAAGGTATCGAAGGTATCGGTTTCGCGCTCAGCCGGTGCGCCGGTGACCGGATGGACGGTCCGCAGAAACGCGGGCATATGTCGAAGCGGCGAGCCACTGCCGTCGAACGCAACCCGCTCGGGCAAAACCACGGGCAAATCCGACTCCGGCACGGGAATGGCGCCTTCACCCTCATTGATCATGGGAATCGGCGCCCCCCAGTAGCGTTGCCGACTGACCAACCAATCGCGCAGACGGTAGTTGGTGCGCCGTCGTCCCAGCCCCTTTTTCTCCACATCAGCGGCAATGGCATCAAACGCCTGTTGGAAGCCGAGACCGTTGTGAGCGCCGGAATTAACCAACACGCCTTTTTCGGTGAAGGCGCATTGCGTTAAATCGCAAACGGTGGACGCGTCCCAAGGGGCAATAACCTGTTTGATGGGCAACTGGTACTTGCGGGCAAACTCCCAATCCCGCTGATCGTGGCCCGGCACCGCCATGACCGCACCGGTGCCGTAGGCCATGAGCACAAAATTCGCCACCCACACCGGAACGGGCTGACCGGTGAGTGGATGCAGTGCGTTAACACCCAGTGGATGACCGGTTTTTTCCAGAGTCTCGATCACGGCCTCCGAGACACCGGTCTGCTTGCAACGCGCCACGAATTCGGCAACTTCATGGTTCTCCCCGGCCACCCGGGTCGCCAAGGGATGTTCGGGTGCCACCGCCATGTAGCTGACCCCGAGCATGGTGTCTGGCCGGGTGGTGTAAATGGCAAGCGTCTCGCCGCCGCCTTCGATGGGAAACTCGACCTCCAGCCCAAACGAGCGCCCGATCCAGTTACGCTGCATGGTTCGCACCGAATCCGGCCAACCCTCCATGTTATCCAGACTGTCCAGAAGCTCGTCTGCGTAGTCGGTGATCTTGAGAAACCACTGGGGAATCTCACGCCGCTCAACCATGGCGCCGGAACGCCAACCGCATCCGTCGATGACCTGTTCGTTGGCCAACACGGTTTGGTCGACCGGGTCCCAGTTGACAACAGCGTTGCGCTTGTAGACCAGACCCTTGCGATACAAGCGGGTAAAAAACCACTGCTCCCAGCGATAGTAGTCGGGATCGCAGGTGGCCAGCTCCCGCGACCAGTCGTAACCGAAGCCGAGCCTGCGCAGCTGCGCTTTCATGTAGTCGATGTTCTGCCGGGTCCATTCTGCGGGTGGCACATTGCGTTCCATCGCCGCATTTTCCGCCGGCAAACCGAAGGCGTCCCAACCCATGGGTTGCAATACGTTCTTGCCCAACATGCGCTGATAGCGGCTGATGACGTCACCGATCGTGTAGTTCCGCACATGACCCATGTGCAGGCGGCCGCTCGGATACGGAAACATGGAGAGGCAGTAGAATTTCTCCCGATCGGGATCTTCGGTCACCTGGAACGTGCCGTTCTGATCCCAGAACAACTGGGCTTCGAGCTCAATCTGTTGCGGCTTGTATACGTCGTCGATCACATCGTTTTCCTGCGAACGGAATTCCGAACCTCGGCGAACCGGCGGTCTGGAAAAGCAATCGGTCACGATACCCAACCGGCGGACGGTGAACAACCTGCACGCAAGGCTTGCATGGCGCCTGGCGGGGGCCAAGACTATCGCATAGCCTGAAGTAAACGGGAGGACGACATGACCAAGCCGGACACAACCCACCAGGTGGGGGCTTACAACCAGATGATGGAACGCGTAAAGGGCGCGCTGGAACACGCCGAGCAAGAGACCTTGCCGACGCTGCAAAAAAGCATCGATGAGGCAAAGATGAGGGCGATCGAACTGGGCGAGCTCACCCGGGAGGAAGCAGATGAGATCGGCCAATGGTTGAAACGTGATCTGGAGGATGCGGGCTACTATCTGGCCAGCACCGGCAGCGAGCTTCGGGACTGGTTCCGGTTCGACATTGAGCAGGTCGAGGCCCGCCTGCTGGATCTGTTCAAGCAGGCAACCGACCTCAGCCGGCTTGAGTTTCTGGCGTTCGAGAATCGGGTTCTGGCCGAATCCCAGTACCATACCGGGCAGGTGACTGCGCCCGGCACCCTGCTCTGCCAGGACTGCGGAAAAGAGCTGCATTTTCACCAAACCGGACACATTCCTCCGTGCCCGACCTGCCATGGCAGCCGGTTCGAGCGCGTGAGCGCCAGCGCGTCAGACGCGCACTGAGGGTTTTCGGCGTCCACTCAACAGCGCCGCCAGCAACATGCCCAGCGCCAGCAGCAGACTCGGTGTGGCGCCCCAACGCACATAAGGTGTGGCGCCGGTTCGCGGAATCCACTGGCCGATCAAGGCATGCGCTTCGAATTGCGGCGTTCGCGCGAGCACCGCTCCGGTCGCATCAATGATGGCGCTGATGCCGTTGTTGGTGCCGCGCAACACATACCGCTCCGACTCCATGGCGCGCAGACGGGCGATCTGCAGGTGTTGGTGGGGCGCCAGCGAATTGCCGAACCAGGCATCGTTGCTGACATTGACCAGAACATTGGACTGGGGCAATGAGCGACGGATCAGGCCGGGAAAAATGATTTCGTAGCAGATCGATGCGCCGATACGAACGGACCCCAATTTGAAGCCAGGCTGTTGCGGCTCACCTCGGCCGAAATCCGACATGGGGATCTGCACGTACTCGCTGAAAACGTTCAACACACCACGCATCGGGATGAACTCACCGAACGGAACCAGATGCCGTTTGTTGTATGCACCGTCCGCCGCACCAAGTGCCACCAGGCTGTTGTAGACCCGTCCATCGACCTGGGTCGGTGCCCCGGTCAGCAGCAGGCTGCCGCGCCGAAGCAATCGTGCGGACAATTCCGGGCCGAACGCACCGAGCTGATCCATGTAAAAAGGCAACGCTGTTTCCGGCCAGACAACCAGATCCGTGGGTTCGGAGTCGAAGGTGAGACTCACATACCGATCTAGGGTCCTGCGGCGCCATTCGGGACGCCACTTCAGGTCCTGTTCGATGTTGCCTTGAATCAGCGCAACGCTGAACTTCGAGGGCGATGCCCGGGTCCATTCGCGCTCTTTCAGCAGGTGGCCGCTGATGAGAATCAACAGCGCGAGACTCAACGCCAGCGAGCGGGCCAACATTGGGCCTCTGACACCCAGAGCCAGCGCGCCGGCGAGTACCGCGGTGAGCAGGCACAAGCCGTGAACACCCAACAGGGGCGCCCACCCGGCAAGGACCGAGTCGGATTGACTGTAACCCAGAGCCAACCAGGGAAACCCGGTTAAAACCCACTCGCGGAGCCACTCGGTCAGGGTCCAAAGCGCGGGCAGCAACAGGATCAGGCTGGGCGCGGCCGTCAACGATCTGGCCCAGGCCATCCCAGCCGCGACCAGCGCTGGATACACCGCGAGGTATCCCACCAGCAGCAGGGTCAACAAACCGGCCACTACGGGGCTGGCCTGCCCGTAATCATGCAGACTGAAATAGACCCAGTGGACACCGCCGCCAAACATGCCCAGGCCGAACAGCCATCCTCTCAACAGGGCTTGCGATAACGGGATACGGCGCCAAAGCAATGCCGCCAGCCCCAAGGATAGAGGTGCGACCCAGTAGGCGTTGAACGGGGCGAACGCCAACGGCATGGACAGCCCCAGCAGAAGACAGAGGGCAGACCCCGAGCGGCCGAAAGCAAACCGGCTCGCCCGGGTCGAAGTGGGCACGGGAAATTGACGCTGATTCAAATCAGGACGTTCTCAACCGGGCTCAGTGGCACCTGCATCCGGCCGCCGATTCAGACCCAACAAATGGATGCGCCGGTTGTCGGCCCTCACCACCGAGAATTCGAACCCGCTCACATCCACCGTTTCACCCCGGCGGGGCAGCCGTCCGATCGTATTCATCACCAGCCCACCTATGGTGTCGAACTCATCATCGCTGAACGTGGATCCGAAGTAGGCATTGAAATCCTCGATCGGCGTCAGAGCCAACACCAGATACTGCCCATCGGGCTGCTCACGGATGTAGGCGTCCTCTTCGGCGTCGTGTTCGTCGTCGATTTCACCGACGATTTGCTCAAGCACATCTTCAATGGTGACCAATCCAGCCACCCCACCATACTCATCCAGCACAATCGCCATGTGCAGCCGCGACAATCGGAACTCTTTCAGCAGTGCATTGAGCCGTTTGCTCTCTGGAATGAACTTGGCGGGCCGCAGAAAATCCGTCAACCGCAGAGGCGCATCGCCATCGGCGGCAAAATAGCGCAGCATGTCCTTGGCCAGCAGTACACCCAGTACTTCGTCGCGGTTCTCACCCACCACAGGCAGACGCGAGTGGCCGGAATCGATGACCACCTCCAGGATCTTATCAAGCGGCCAGTCATGCTCCAGTGCCACCATCTGGGCGCGGGGGATCATAACGTCACGCACCTGCATCTCAGATACCTGCATCACCCCCTCCATCATGCCCAGGGCTTCGGCATCAAGCAGATCCCGCTGCTGCGCATCGCGCAGCAGCTCAAGCAGTGCCTCCTGATCCTTGGGCTCACCAAGCAACGCCTGACCCAGCCGCTCCAGCCAGGACCGCTGAGCGCCGCCACTATCCCGTTGCTCGTCCATTCGGCTCCGTATGCAGTTGGTAGGGATTGGAAAAACCCAACCCCTCCAGAATTTCACATTCGATACGCTCCATACGCACCGCATCATCCTCGGTCAGATGGTCGTAACCCAGAAGGTGCAAGGTGCCGTGTATCGCCATATGGGCGTAATGGGCCCGAACGGATTTACCCTGCTCATCCGCTTCCCGCGCGACTACCGGGGCACAGATGACCAGATCGCCCAACACGGCCTGGTTTTCGGGCAATCCCGGCATCGGCTCGAAGGGAAAGGAAAGCACGTTGGTGGCGCCTTCGCCCCCACGGAATCGCCGATTCAGTTCCAGGCCCTCGAACTCGTCCACCAAGCGGATGGTCATGGCACCACGGACGGTCACGGCAGTGTCAATCGCCCTGACCCAGCCATCAAAGCATGCGGCAGTTGGCACATCCGTCAAGAGGGTCGCGTACTGGACTTCGATCGACGCGCTCACGGCGTGTCTTCAGCCTTTTCGTAGGCGGCCACGATGCGCTGCACCAGCGGATGCCGCACCACGTCGCGCGTGCTGAAAAAGGTGCAGCTTATCCCGTCCACACCCGCCAGAACCTCCAGCGCGTGGCGCAGACCGGAGCGCTGCCCGCGGGGCAGGTCCACCTGGGTCACGTCGCCGGTAACCACCGCGGTGGACCCAAATCCAATCCGGGTGAGGAACATCTTCATCTGTTCCAAGGTGGTATTCTGGGCCTCATCCAGGATCACAAACGACTCATTCAGGGTCCGTCCCCGCATAAATGCGAGGGGCGCCACTTCGATCACGTTGCGCTCCAACAGTCGCCCCACACGTTCGAAACCCAACATTTCGTACAAAGCGTCGTACAATGGGCGCAGATACGGGTCGATCTTCTGGGCCATGTCCCCGGGCAGAAAGCCCAAGCGCTCACCGGCTTCGACGGCCGGGCGGACGAGTAGAATGCGCCGCACCTGGTCGCGTTCCAGGGCGTCCACCGCGCAGGCCACCGCCAGATACGTCTTGCCGGTACCGGCCGGCCCCACCCCGAAGTTCAAATCGTGGGTCAGGATGCTGTGCATGTAGCGATGCTGCGCCGGACCGCGACCGCGTACCACACCGCGGCGGGTGCGGATCGAAATTTCTTCCAGGCCTTCGCCGGCCGAATCGGAGTCTGTCTCCGCACCGGCCTCATGCAGAGCCAGGTGGACTCCTTCGGGCGTCAAGTCGTGGGCCTCGGTAGACCGATACAAGGTGGCCAGCATCTCGGTTACCCGAGGGACCATTTCGGCCGCGCCCACAACCCTGAAGCGACTGCCGCGATTGCTGATCTCGACGCCCATACGTTGCTCTATGAGCCGAAGGTGCTCGTTGAACTGGCCACACAAACTGGCAAGTCGTTCGTTGTCCACCGGCTCAAGGCTGACATCGCTGGTGTGCAGGGATTCATCCAACGCTGTGCTGCGCCTCAACCGGGGCAACGGATGCATCTGCAGCCTCCGAGCGTGCTGCCAGCACACCGCGCAGAGAGTTGGGCAGGGCTTCGGTGATAAGCACATCCACGAACTGACCAATTAAGCGCTCACCCCCGGGGAAATTCACCACCCGGTTATTCTCCGTGCGACCCGCCATCTGCAGCGCATCCTTGCGCGAAGGCCGCTCGACCAATATGCGCTGTACAGTCCCCACCATCTCCCGCGATCGCCTGTCCGCCATCTCGGAAATCCGCGCCTGTAGCCGGGCCAGCCGCGCTTTTTTCTCTGCCAAAGGGGTTATGTCGGGCAAGCCCGCCGCGGGCGTACCTGGCCGCGGGCTGTAGATGAAACTGAAACTGTGATCGAAACCAACACGCTCTATGAGATCCATGGTCGCTTCGAACTCGGCCTCGGTTTCACCCGGAAATCCGACAATGAAATCCGATGACAGGGCAATGTCGGGACGTACTGCCCGCAGCTTGCGGATCTTCGATTTGTACTCCAGGACGGTGTGGCCACGTTTCATGGCCGCCAGAACCCGGTCGCAGCCGGACTGCACCGGCAGGTGCACATGACTCACGAGTTCCGGGACCTTGCCATAAACACCGATCAGACCATCGGAGAACTCAACCGGATGCGAGGTGGTGAATCGAATCCGGTCGATACCGTCCACTGCCGCCACAAATTCGATCAGCAGGGCCAGATCAGCGATCTCGCCGTCGTACATGGGACCACGGTAGGCGTTGACATTCTGCCCGAGCAGGTTGACCTCTCTCACCCCCTGGGCGGCCAGACTCGCAACTTCGGCCAACACATCATCGAAGGGGCGGCTGACTTCCTCACCCCGGGTGTAGGGCACCACACAAAAGCTGCAGTACTTGCTGCACCCCTCCATCACCGATACGAATGCCGTTGGCCCCTGGGCGCGGGGTTCGGGCAGGCAATCGAACTTCTCGATTTCCGGAAAGCTGATGTCCACCACCGGCTGACGGTCTTTTTGCAGACGGGTCAGCATGTCCGGCAGACGATGCAGGGTCTGGGGCCCGAACACCAGGTCGACATAGGGCGATCGTTCGCGTATCGCGTGGCCTTCCTGGCTGGCCACGCAGCCACCTACCCCAATCACCAGGCCGGGGTGCTGCTGTTTACGTTCCTTCCAGCGACCCAATTCGGAGAACACTTTCTCCTGGGCTTTTTCCCGGATCGAACAGGTGTTGAGCAACACCACGTCGGCTTGATCCGGGTCGGCGGTCAGTTCCAGGCCGTGCGAATCGGCAAGCACGTCGGCCATTTTGGCCGAATCGTACTCGTTCATCTGACATCCGTGGGTGCGAATGAAAAGTTTACGGGCCATGAATTCCGGGTTGAACTGAGAGCGAACCGCGAATTATCGCATGTGCATACGACAGCCACCACCCCAATGGTTGAGATAGACGGTCGGGAATCTCCAGTAAGATTCACACCGGTCGGCCTGGTCTTGGAGGCCGCCGCTGTCGCACCTGGCTTCAGTAAGGTTTGTCCAGAGAGACGGATACTGTCTCATCGATCCAATCCTTGGTACGCAGGCGCACCTCGATCAAGACCGCCGCGACGGAAAACTCCTCGCCCATCAGATGCACGCCGGCGTCAGCCACACCACGGGCATCCAAAGCGAGCAACTTACAGGCTGCATGCACTTCCACGGGTAAGGCATCCCAGGCTTCTTCGGCACGCTGCGCCAACCGTCGGTCAAACCGCGCGAGCCAGGCATCGCCATCGTCAGGCTCCATGCCCTCAACCGGAAACCCTGAGGTGGA
>JAHEDQ010000347.1 GCA_024641125.1 Candidatus Competibacteraceae bacterium
CACGCGCCTCCGCACACACCTTCGTCAACGCCGCCGTCAGGGTCGTCTTGCCGTGATCAACGTGGCCAATCGTGCCTACGTTTACATGCGGCTTCGTACGTTCAAATTTCGCCTTGGACACGTGGAATTACCCCTTACTGAAATGCCGTGTGTGTAACGAGCCTGTGCCTGCCGGTCGCGCCCTAGCGACCACTTACTCTGGAGCCCATAACCGGATTTGAACCGGTGACCTCTTCCTTACCAAGGAAGTGCTCTACCGACTGAGCTATATGGGCATCGACCTGTCGACAATCGAACAATTGGAGCGGGTGATGGGAATCGAACCCACGTCATCAGCTTGGAAGGCTGAGGTTCTACCATTGAACTACACCCGCGCCTTGACCGAGCCTTGCCTCGCAATCGCTTGACCCGAGCGGCTCGAATCAATCTAATCTGGTGGAGGGGGTAGGATTCGAACCTACGAAGGCTGAGCCAGCAGATTTACAGTCTGCCCCCTTTGACCGCTCGGGAACCCCTCCAGCGGGAGCGCATATTCTAGTCAGCAAAAAGCCGCCGTCAAGCGCTTTCGGCTACTCCATAACTTTGGCTGGCCTTTCGCGGCCAGTGACTGTGGGAAAATGGAGCTGGCGACAGGAGTCGAACCCGCGACCTGCTGATTACAAATCAGCTGCTCTACCAACTGAGCTACGCCAGCGCAAATTTGCCTAAACCGGATATGGTATCGGGCTGCGCAAAGCAAGTAAACGCAAGGGGCGCTACTCAGTTTGCGTCCGCAAAACGGGCCAGTCCCAGAAAAACCAGATTTGGAACGACAGTTGCCGCAAACTCCAGGTACGGCTGAAGCCGACGGGACTCGCCTCCAGTCAGGAAAATTTTCGGTTCATCTTTCCAGGCCAGTGTTTGACGCATCGCGCACAAAGCGCTCCGTACACCGCCCACGGTCGCATGCAGGGTTCCACCCAGGATAGCATCGCGCGTGTTAAACGCTGGGGCGGTACACGCGGCGCCGGACACGTCGGGCAAATTCTCGGTTCCCATCGCAAGCGCCCTTCGCATCAGCGCAAGCCCCGGTATGATGAAGCCACCTGCATGGTGGTTGTCCCGGGTGAGGCCGTCCACGGTAATGGCGGTACCGCAATCCACTACGCACAGATCGCCGTCATTCAAGGTTCGGGCCCCGATCACGGCCACCCATCGGTCAACCCCGAGTTGGGCGGGCTGGCTGTAGCCACACCGAATGCCAAAAGCTTCAGCTGTAACAAGAACCTCATCCAAGGGAACGCCCCAATGGCGGCGAATCCAGGTGCGAAGCGTGGCGATTGGGCCCGGTACGACGCTGGACAGGGTGACCCGGGTCGGCGGGTGCATGCGTACCCAGGCAGACACTAGCTCTTGCGCCAGACCAGATTCGCCATGGGCAACGGATTGAATCTCGCCAATTCGCCCGTCTTGGTAAGTCGCCCACTTCAATCGCGTATTGCCAATATCGACCAACAGATTCATTTAACCGGCCTGACGCTGACCTCGGCGGATGCGTACCCCTTGCACCGATCGCCCTGCTTCAGGATGAACTCTCCAGCGAGACTGACACCGCCCGCGATTCCGTACTCGTGTGGCGCACCGGATGGCTTCACGCTTACAGCACGGCCCTTCAAAGTATCACGTGCCGCCCAACCCCTGCGCCAAACTTCAACCCGTTCCGTCGGCATCCTGGACAATACATCTATGCAAGCACTTATCAGCACCGCTGCCAGAGCGTTGCGGTCAAAACCAGCGGGGACACCAAGTCGGGCCAGACTCGTCCAGGGTTGATCGATGCCGGCGTGGTCAGATTTGTCCATCCATACGTTGATGCCGACACCGCAGACCAGCCTCAGAGGGCCGCGGGCGGGACCGTCCAGTTCGATCAGGAGACCGCCCAGTTTGGCGTCACCCACCACCAGATCATTTGGCCATTTCAAGCCGATTCCAGCGAAGCCCATGGCCTCCAGAGCATCGGCCATCCTCACACCCATGGCTAGGCTAACCCAGGCTAATGCCCCGAAGTTTCTCGGGTACTGCCATGAGATAGAAAGTGCGAGATTGCTGGCCAGGGGAGAAACCCATCCTCTGCCTCGACGCCCCCGTCCGGCGGCCTGGTGCTCCGCCAAGCAGACTAGACCATTTGGCGCCGTCGGCGACCGCCTCAGCAGGTCGTTGGTAGAACCGGTAGAGCCCAGCAGCCGGATTTCCGGCACCTCGAGCCCGTCCTGAAGACGACATCGGATAGCGCTCTCACTGAGCAGATCCAGGGGGGCGGTCAACTTCCAGCCACCACCCGAGGACGTTACGGCAGACAATCCTAACGGTTCAAACTGGCTGACCAGATCGCCGATGTCCGCATTGGTCCCCGATGCGGCTTGGGCAAGCTCCGCGGCGTCGTGTTCACCACCGTCCGCGAGTACACGCAACAACGCCCACTGAGACTCCGAAAGACGTTCATCCTGTTCATCACGTACCATCGCAGCAGTGTATCCGCTGACCGGATGGACACGCAAAGCACTGCGAACGGCGGCTGATGTGCGCCCCCCCCGGGGCTTTCGGTGTAGGCGCCTGGCAGTGTCCTGCTTTCCATGGGGGTGAGCGCCGCTGGGGTGTCCGGTGGACAGCCCGGCGGGGCGAACGAGCGGCCAGGGATGGGCGCTCTGGGGCTGATCGAGGCCGCAGCGCATCGCCATGGATGGCCGGTGCCCTCTTGTCGAGAGCACGGGGC
>JAHEDQ010000182.1 GCA_024641125.1 Candidatus Competibacteraceae bacterium
TCTGCACCAAGCTTCACAAATCGCGTCACCGTCGCCGGGTCCAGCGCCACCCGACGCTCACCCTCTCGACTCTCCTTCGCTACCCCTATGCGGATCGCCATGACTGTTCTCTCCAATCTCTGAATACTGTCCCGGTCGCAGGGCCGTTCCGTGCACACCGGGCGCGGAATCCAGCCTCTCCGCACTCACTGGTGGCGCAGGGCCAATGGGAGGACGAAGAAATCTGCCAATGATCCCGGTTGGCATCGCGCGCCACGTTCCGGCACCGCCGGAATAGGGACGAATGCCCGTCCAAGGGGTGCGGAAACCACTTTACGGCGGCACGGTCCACATCGACCCGACACCAGGCCACCGATTCGATTGCATCGATGCCGGCGCCAGCAACGAACCGGCCGCGACAAAGATGGTGTCGTTCAACCCTTTGCCAAAGACGCTGCCCTCAGTGCACCATCACTGTGAGAATCTCGGACTTCTCCAACAGGTGCCGGGTCACGCCGCCGAATAGGAGTTGCCGGGCCCGGGCGTGACTGAAACCACCCACCATCAGCATCTCCGCGCCCACCTCATCGCAAACCGCCAGAATCGAGGCACCGACGGACCCACCTTTGCCGTCGAGAAAGCGGACCTGGCCATTCACGCCATGCCAAGCCAGATAGTTCAGCAGATCACCGGCACTGGCTTCGCGATTGCGGGACGCCACCACGGTGACGGTTTTCATCTCACGCAACCAGGGAATGGTGGTCGCCAAGGTACGGGACGCCTCCAGGCTTTCGTTCCAGCCGATGGCAGCGTGCTCGCTGCGTCGTGCCTCCCACTTGGGCGGCACCACAAGTACCGGCCGACCCGAGCCCAGCATAATGGATTCAAGATTCTCTCCGGCCGGTGATCGGCGTATGGTGCCGGCCGACACGCGCGGTCGCGCGATGGCGGTCACGTCGGTCAGACGGGCCTGGTGGACCAGCACATCGCTGACCCGACCGGATACCTCTTTCCAGGCCGCGCTGGGCCCATTGTCGGGCACCGGCGCGTCAACCACTGGAACGCCGTGCTTCTCGCAACACTGTTCGAACCGGTCGCGGATTCGGGCGGCATTCTCCCGCGCCCCCGATTCCGCCTCGGCCTGCAGCGATTCCTTGAGCTTGCTCGACAAGCGGGCGAAGGTAAACGGCTCCAGTGCGTCGGCGGGCGGCAACACATGGGTCGCCTGGATGTGGGCGCCAAAACGTCCGGCTACGACAAAGGCCGTGTCCAGCACTTCGAGACTGGCCTCGGTTCCGTCCATCGGCACCAAGATGGTTTTTATGGCCATTTATTCACCCTTCGCTGAGTTGAGGCCCCTGACAGGACCGAGCACGTACCCGCATCGGCAATCCGGATACGGGTACGCTCCGGGGCGCCGCCCCACGATCTACAACAGTCCGGCCGCCCGGGCCCAGCGGTATTTGGCGCCCAGCACGGCCACCGGCTGTTCGGTGGTGTAGGGGTAAGCCACGATGCCCCGCTCGTAGAGGTATTCGCAGGCCTGCTCCACTTCCACATCGCCCACCAGGGAGGCCACCACCGGCTTGTCGATCCCCCGGTCACGGGCCTCCTGCACCACCTCGGCGGTCAGCTTGGCGAACACCATGGGGGGCGTAATGATGGTATGCCAATAACCCAGTATCAGGGCGTGAATACGGTCATCGTCCAGCCCGTAGCGAATGGTGTTCTGATAGGTGGTTGGGGGTTCGCCACCGGTGATGTCCACCGGGTTACCCGAGGCGCCAAAAGGCGGGATAAACTGCTTGAAGCCTTCGTCCAGATCCGGCGGAAACTCCATCAACGACAGGCCGGCATCGACACAGGCATCCGACAACAACACACCCGATCCGCCGGCGCCGGTGATGATCACCACGTTCTCCCCCTTCGGCGTCGGCAGCACCGGAAGTCCGCGGGCGAACTCGAGCATCTCGTTCAGGCTCTTGGCGCGGATGACACCGCTCTGGCGCAACACGTCGTCGTAGATCTTGTCATTGCCGGCCAAAGCCCCAGTGTGAGAAGCAGCGGCACGAGCGCCCAGGCTGGTGCGACCGGCCTTGAGCATGACGATGGGTTTCTTTTTCGAAACCCGGCTGGCGACCTCGGCAAAGGATCGACCGTCCTTCAAATCCTCGGCGTGCATGGCCATGACGTCGGTGTTCTCGTCCTGCTCGAAGAAGGTGAGCAAATCATCCTCGTCCAGATCGGACTTGTTACCCAGGCCTACGATGGCGGAGACGCCCATTTTGGTGGATCGGCTGAAGCCAATGATGGACATGCCCACGCCACCACTTTGGGACGACAGGGCGACACGGCCCTTGACGTCATAGGCCGTGCAAAAGGTTGCACACAGGTTGGAGGGCGTGTAGTAGAACCCATAGATATTGGGACCCATGATGCGTACGCCATACTTGCGCGCCGCCCCCAGCAGTTCGTCCTGCAGCTCCTGATCGCCCACCTCGGCGAAGCCCGACGGGATCATAACCGCGCCCGGGATGCCTTTCTGGCCCACCTCTTCCATGGCCGCGACGCAAAACTTTGCCGGGACCGCGAACACCGCCACGTCTACCTCGCCGGGAATATCCAGCACGCTTTTGTAGGCCTTCTTGCCCAGAACCTCGTCGGCCTTGGGGTTGATGGGGTAAATTTCCCCGGCGTAGCCACCGTTGATCAGGTTCTTCATCACCGAGTTGCCGATCTTGCCGTCGGCATCGGAGGCGCCCACCACCGCCACCGCCCGGGGTTTCATGATCCGCGTCATGGCGGTGACGATTTCTTCCTGGGACGGGCGGTAAGGCAGTTTTTGGGGCTCGAAACTGACTGAAATCAGGGTATCCACCGCAGTGGCGCCCTTGGGCGTGGCGAATATCGGGTTGAGGTCCACTTCCTGAATTTCGGGGAAGTCGTTCACCAGGTTCGAGACATTAACAACGATGTTGGCCAATGCGGCGCGGTCCACTGCTTGCGCACCCCGCACACCTCGCAGTATCTCGGCGGCCTGGATCCCATCCAGCATGGACAGGGCATCGTCCTGGCTGGCGGGTGCCAGACGGAATGTGATGTCCTTCAGCACCTCCACCAGGATGCCGCCCAGCCCGAACGCGACCAGCTTGCCGAAGCTGGGATCTGTGACCGCGCCGACGATGACCTCCTGGGCCTCGCCCACCAGCATCTGCTGCACCTGCACCCCGGTAAGATTGGCATCCGCCTTGTACGCTTTGGCGTTGGCCATGATCTTGTCGTAGGCGGCGCTGGCCACCTCGGCACTGTCCACGCCAACCATGACGCCGCCGGCTTCGGTCTTGTGCAAAATGTCCGGGGACACGATTTTCATGACCACGGGAAAACCGATTCTGACCGCCGTCTCGGCGGCCTCCGCGGCGGACGTGGCCAAGCCCTCGGCGGGCAGGGGAATCCCGTAGGCTTCGCACACCACCCGGCATTCGGGCGCGGTCAAGGACGTACGTCCATCGGCTTTGACCTGATCAAGTACCGCACGAACCTCGGATTGACGGTCGCTCATGTTGCTACTCCAGTTGCTTTGCTGCGGCGGGCGCTCACCTTGGGCGCCTCACCCGGTCAATTCGAAAAATCGCTACCCACGGCGCCAACGCGCAGCGAAGAGCCTTAAACGGCCCCGTCTGCCCGGGCCTGTTCAATGTCCTGGGAAGACAAACCCAGCACCTGGGACAGAATCTCCTCGGTGTGCTCGCCCAATAGGGGGGAACGAGTCACCTCCGCCGGGGAATCCGACAGCTTGATCGGGTTGCCGACGGTCAGATACTTGCCGCGCTCGGGATGGTCCACCTCGACGATGGTGCCGGTCTCTCTGAGGCTGGGCTCCTCGGCGATCTCCTTCATGGACAGGATCGGGCCCACCGGAATGTCCAGTGGATTGCAAATGTCCATAACCTCGAACTTGGTCTTGGTCTTGGTCCAGGCCTCGATGGTGTTGAACACGGCGCCGAGTTTGTTCAGGCGGGCATCCGGCGTGGCGTACTCGGTATCCTCTTTCCACTCCGGCTTGCCGATGACATCGCAGATCTTTTTCCACACCGGCGCCTGGGTGATGAAATAGATGTAGGCGTCGGGATCGGTCTCCCAACCCTTGCACTTGAGTATCCAACCGGGCTGGCCGCCGCCAGAGGCGTTGCCCGCCCTCGGGGTGGCCTCGCCGAAGGCCTTGCCCTCGCCGTACTGCGGATATTCCTTGAGGGGTCCGTGGGCGAGACGCTGCTGATCCCGCAGCTTGACCCGGCAAAGATTGAGTACGCCGTCCTGCATGGCGGCCAATACCTTCTGGCCCCGCCCGGTTTGCTCCCGCTGATACAGGGCGGTGACGATGCCCAGGGCCAGGTGAAGGCCGGTGCCGGAATCCCCAATCTGGGCGCCGGTGACCAGCGGCGGTCCGTCGGCGAAACCGGTGGTTGAGGCCGAGCCTCCGGCGCACTGGGCCACATTCTCGTATACCTTGCAGTCCTGGTATGGCCCGGGACCGAAACCCTTGATCGAGGCCATGATCATCCGGGGGTTGATTTCCTGTATGCGCTCCCAGCCAAAGCCCATTCGATCGAGGGCGCCGGGGGCGAAGTTTTCCACCATGACATCGCAGCTTTCGATCAGCTTGGTGAAAATCGCCTTGCCAGCCTCGCTCTTGGTGTTGAGCGTGATGCTGCGCTTGTTGTGATTCAGCATCGTGAAATAGAGGCTGTCGACATCCGGTATGTCACGCAGCTGCCCGCGGGTGGCGTCGCCGACTCCTGGCCGTTCCACCTTGATCACATCGGCGCCAAACCAGGCCAAAAGCTGGGTGCAGGTGGGTCCGGACTGCACATGGGTCATGTCCAGGATGCGAACGCCGCTGAGTGCTTTGTCTGTCATTTGTACTCCTCGATGCATACAGGTCGGGTCGAGAAAGGACGAGCGGTGGCGAAGCCAGACCACCCCCAGAAAGAGACCCGTGCTACTTGTACATAGTCTGGTTCTTGGTGCCGGGCGCATACTCGGCCGGATCCACCCAGACGTTGACCAGGGCCGACTTGCCGGTGCTCTTGACCGCTTCCCGAGCCCGCTGCAGCGCGCCGGCGATGTCGCCCGGCTCCCGCACTTCTTCGCCATAGCCGCCCAGCATCTGGGAGAATTGAGAAAACGGGACGTTGCCCAGCAGGTTGCCTACATCGCCGCGTTCCTGACCGTACTTGGCGATCTGTCCATAGCGGATCTGATTCATGGCGGAGTTGTTGCCGATTACGGCCACGTAGGGCGCTCCGAAGCGGTTTGCGGTTTCCATGTCAAAGCCGGTCATGCCGAAGGAGCCGTCACCGTAGAAACACAGAACCTCCTTCTCGGGGTGGGCCAGTTTGGCTGCGAGCGCAAAGCCGGTACCCACCCCCAGGGAACCAAGGGCACCCGGATCCATCCAGTTGCCGGGTCTACGGGGTTGGACGGCCTGGGCGCTGATGGTCACCACATCGCCGCCGTCGCCGATGTAGATGGTGTCCTCAGACAGGAACGCGTTCAGTTCCCAGGCCAGGCGATAGGGGTGAATCGGGTTCCGGTCGGACTTGAACAGGGGCATCAGCTTTTCTGTCTTCTGATGCTCCAGATCCCGCAGACCGTCCAGCCAACCCTGCCGGCGCTTGGCGCCGTTGTCGCTGCGGCCGGTGGTGGCATCGTATACCGCTTTCAGGATTGCGCCGGGATCGCCCACCAGGCCCAGTGACACATCGCGGTTCTTGCCTACGGTCCGGTAGTCCATGTCGATCTGAACCACGGTCGGGGCCTGCAACCGTTTGCCATAGCCCATGCGGAAGTCGAACGGCGTGCCGACGATCACCACCACGTCGGCCTGCTTGAAGGCATCGCCGCGGGTGCGGTGGAAGTGATGGGGGTCGCCCGGCGGCAGCAGGCCGCGGCCGGAACCGTTGAAATAGGCCGGGATATTCAGACCGCGCACCAGATCGATGGCCTCCTGATGGCCCCGACAGGTCCAAACCTGGCTGCCCAGGAGAATGGCTGGCCGCTCCGCATTGACCAGGATATCGGCCAGCTTTTCGATGTCGGCCGGATCGCCGATGGACTTGGTGGACGCACGGTAGTGGCCGGGCTGGGGAATCACGGCCGACTCAATGGGCACCTCCCGGTCCAGAATATCCCGGGGGATTTCCAGGTAGGACGGGCCAGGGGCGCCGTTGAAGCATTCCCGGGCGGCCATGGAGACCATGTCCGCAACCCGCTCGGTGGAGCGGACACCGGCGGAGAACTTGGTGATGGGCGCCATAATGTCCACATGGGGCAGGTCCTGAAGAGAACCCATTTTGTGTTGCGTCAGGGCGCCCTGGCCGCCGATATGGAGAATGGGGCTCTCGGAGCGGAACGCGGTGGCGATGCCGGTCATGGCGTTGGTGCAACCGGGGCCGGCGGTGGTGACCACGCAGCCCAGTTTCCCGGTCTGACGGGCATAGCCGTCTGCCGCGTGGGCCGCGACCTGTTCGTGACGCACGTCGATGATGCGGATGCCCTCGTCGATGCAGCCATCATAGATGTCGATGATGTGGCCGCCGCACAGGGTGAATATGGTGTCGACCCCCTCGTTCTTCAGGGCCTTGGCCACCAGGTGACCGCCGGAGATCACATCGCCCTCGCGGTTTTTCTTAGCCAGGGTGTCTTCGGCGGTGTTGGATACGCTTGCTGCAGGAGCGCTTACGGTTGCCATTGGCTGTCCTCCAATAAAATATACGTACGACTCGATTGCGACTGCCGGGACTTGGTGTCCCCGCACTGGAGCCCTGCCCCCAAGGCTCTCTAATTCAGATAATCCACGTGCTTTTTGACGTGTTCTCCCAACGCCAGGGTGTGTTCCCGCACCAGGCGCTCGGCCAGTTCCGTATCACGCGCTTCCAGCGCTTCGATAATGTGCATGTGGTCGATGACCGATTTGTCCGCCCGGTCGGCGTCCTTGATGGTGCGCGCCCGTATGTGGCGCATATGAACGAACAGGCCCTCGGCGACCTGGGTCAGCAAATCACAGCCCGACAGAGCGATGATGCTCTGGTGAAAACGGATGTTCCCTTCCGAATACTCATCGATGTGCGCCCGCGCCTCGTCCGAATCGTCCAGACGGGCGAACAAGGCCCTGAGGCGGGCGATCTGGTCGTCGGAGGCGCGCTGGGTGGCGAGTCGCGCCGCCATGCTCTCCAAGGCGGCCCAGACACAAATAATCTGCAGAATCTCATTCTTGGACTTGCGTACGACAAACGCCCCGCGCCGGGGCAGACTTTGGACAAGTCCTTCCTGCTCCAGCCGGGAAATCGCTTCCCGCACCGGGGTTCGGCTCACACCCAGTTCCTCGGCCAGACGTCGCTCGTCCAAACGGGGCGGTTCGTCATCGCCGTAGATGTCCATGGCCATGATCGCGGACTTCAGCGACTCATAGACCTTTTCCTTCAGCACCACACTGACATCGACCGGCTTGAGCGCGAACTTTGAGCTGCTCATGACACTGCGCCCTCACACCGGCGTGCCCCCTCAGCTCTGGAATACGGTATACCAAATGCCAGGCACAGGCAATATGCGGAACATACCCTCGCTACCGTGCGTGTGGTCATCCCTGCGACGCCGTCCCACGCAGCCGATTCTTCACCAGCTTGATCAGCGGCAGAGCGAACAGCGTGATCGCGATCACCATGATCACGCCCGCTATGGGCCGGTCAAAGAACACCATCGGCGAGCCTTGGGAAATCAACAGCGACTGACGCATGGAGGACTCGGCCAACGGCCCCAGCACGATGGCGAGCACCGCCGGCGCCATGGGGTAGTCCAGCTTGCGCATCAGATACCCGACGACGCCGAAAATGAGCATCAGCCAGACATCGTGCATATCCTGGGTGGGCGCATATCCCCCCACGACACACAACACGAAGATAATGGGCGCCAGGATGGTAAAGGGCAGTTTCAGCACCCAGATAAAGGCCGGGATAAACGCGATATTGAGTATCAACGCGAACAAATTGGCCGCATACAAGCTGGCGATGAGACCCCAAACAAATTCGGTCTGCTCCACGAACAGACGCGGGCCCGGCTCCAGTCCCCAGATCACCATGCCACCCAGTAAAATGGCCGTGGTCGGCGACCCTGGAATGCCCAGCGTCAACATGGGCAGCATGGACCCGGTGCTGGCGGCATTGTTGGCGGACTCTGGGGCGGCGACGCCGTCCATGTTGCCCTTGCCGTAACTCTCCGGGTTCTTGGACGTGGACTTGGCCACCCCGTAGGCCATGATCGAGCCGGGCGTGGCGCCGGCCGCCGGCAGCAGGCCGACAAAGTAACCGATAAAAGAACCCATAATGATGGTTTTGACGCTCTTCTTCAGCTGCCTCAATGTCTCCAGTATGCGCTGAACCGTGACCTTGGCCTCGGACACGGCCACTTCGCCTTTGCTGGTTTCGATGGTCCAGAGAATCTCGCCGATACCGTAGATTCCGATCGCCAGAACCAGGAAATTGATGCCGTGGAAAAACCCTGGTATGTCGCCAAAGATCAGGCGGGGTTCGCCGCTGATGATGTCCAGACCGACGGCGCTGAGGACCAGACCGATGAAGATGGAGAACAGCGTCTTGGGGATGTCGTCACTGCCCAGCCCGATAAAGGTGCCAAAAGCCAGCAACATCAGGGCGAATTCTTCCGGCGAGCCGAACGCGAGCGCCACCGCCGCTAGCGGCGGCGCGAACGCGGTGAACAGCAAAATGGAAATGGTGCCGCCGGCGAAGGACGCAACCGCGGCGGTGACCAGCGCTTTGTCCGCTTCGCCCTTCAGGGCCATGGGACGCCCATCGAAGGTGGTGGCCACCGCGGTTGAGGCACCGGGTATGCCCAACATGATGGAGCTCACCGCCCCGCCGTACATGGCCCCGTAGTAGATGGCACCGAGAAAGATCACCGCCGAGGTGGGGGGCACGACGAACGTCACGGGCAGCAGAATAGCGACCCCGTTCACCGAACCCAGGCCGGGCATGGCGCCGATGAACAGACCGACCGCACAACCGGCGATTACCAGGGCCAGATTCAACGGTTGCAGTGCGACGCCAAAACCGTCGAGCAAAAGCTGGATTGTTTCCATGCTGCAGACCTCAGCGGAAAATGGGATAACTCGATTTTGAAACGGCTGAGCCGGGGCGCAATGCCCGGTCGGCCGGGTGCGCTACATAAAGATGTCGTACAGGGGATAGAACAAGGGTTCGGTCAGCCCCTTTGGAAGCGTGATGTGCAGAAGAATCTCGAAAAAGAAGAATGTGGCCACCGGCGTCGCAAACGCCAGGGCAAACGTCTGGGGCCAGCTATGACGACCCAGGAAACGCATATAGAAAATGAAGAACAGCGGTACCGCCCCGTACACGCCGATATAGTGTATGAGACCGATCATCAGGGCAAGCGCCCCTACCACCATTCCAAACAGAACGGCTGTTTGGCGATCCAGATAGGGCTCGGTGGAACGTGATTCCGGGGTCTT
>JAHEDQ010000022.1 GCA_024641125.1 Candidatus Competibacteraceae bacterium
GATCGCCTCGCTGGTCCACATGGCTGCCACCACGCCCCGGTTGTACAGGACTTCGCCAATACGGTCGCGATCCCCCGCACCCTTGCCCGCGTCGTACACGTGCTTCTTGATGGCCTCGTGCACCGGGAAGCCGTCACCGGCTGCGTGGAATGCGCCTGACAGGTAACCATCGGCTGCTTCACCGGCCGGCATGACATCGTTCTCTGAGCCCGACCACCAGACACCGATAAAGTGATCCATGGGGAAACGGATCGACGCCGCTTCCTTGATCGCGACCTGATTCATCACGCCCCAGCCCCACATCAAGACCCAGTCCGGACGCTCCCTACGGACCTGCAGCCAGGTGGCTTTCTGTTCTTGCCCGGGATGATCCACAGGCAATAACTGCAGGGTGAAACCCAGCTTTTCGGATAGGGCTTCCAGGGTTCGGATCGGTTCCTTGCCGTAGGCCGAGTTGTGATAAACCAGGGCAATTTTTTTGCCCTTGAGTTTGTCCATGCCGCCTTCCTGGTCGGCGATGTACTGAACGAATACGGTGGCCTGATCCCAGTAGGTGGCAGGAAAGTTGAACACCCAGGGGAAAATCTCGCCGTTGGCTGCCGAAGTACGCCCATAGCCCATGGAGAAGATTGGGATCTCGTCCACAGAACTCTTGGGTATGAGTTGGTAAGTAATCCCGGTGGAGAGGGGTTGATAGACCAAGGCGCCTGATTCACCCACATCCTTGGTTTTTTCGTAGCACTCCACACCCTGTTTGGTGTTGTAGGCCGTTTCGCAGGCCACGATGTTTATCGTCGCCCCTTCAATACCGCCGTCACGCTCATTCAGCAGGGTCAGATAGTCCGCGTAGCCATTGGCGAACGGAATGCCATTGGGTGCATAAGGACCGGTACGGTAGTCTAGAGATGGCATGGTCAGTTCATAGGCGGCCGCGGATTGACCCACCAGGGCCGCCGCCAATGCTGCTCCGACCAGGCTCGCTCTTACGCTGTGCAGTTTCATCGCATCCTCCAAATGGTTTCTTGTCGATAGTCTACGGACCCCTGCCGGGGTCGAATCGCCCGAGCACTGTGCCCTGCCTAGTAAGGAAAGGGCCAGAGCCGCAGTTTCTCCTTCATAATTTGCCAGAGTCGGGCCAGGCCGTGCGGCTCCACGATGAGAAAGAAGATAATCAGCACGCCCATGAGCAGGATTTCCACGTGTTTTGCGGTCACTGCCGCCATGCCCAAGGAGTCCACCATCACGTTTTTCAGCAGGATCGGCATCAGCACCATAAACGCCGCGCCCAGGAAAGACCCGAGGATGCTGCCAAGCCCGCCTATGATGATCATGAACAGCACCAGGAAGGACTGATCGATACCGAACGCCTCGGTGGGTTCCGCCGAGCCGAGCCAGACCGCAAAGTAAAGCGCGCCGGCCATACCCACATAGAAGGAACTCACCGCAAAGGCGGACAGCTTGGTGGTGAGCGGGCGAACGCCGATGATCTCCGCCGCGATGTCCATATCCCGGATGGCCATCCAGGAACGCCCAACGCGGTTGCGCACCAGGTTCTTGGCCACCAGGGCGAACAAAGCGACGAAGCTCAAACAAAAAAGATAGGTCACCGCCGGATGGGTATGAGCCCCGGTCACCAGTGTCCCAAACACGGATGCCGGCGGTGCCGTGATTTGCCCGGTTGCATTGTAGTTATAGAACCAACCGAACTTGTTGAACACCCAGACGAGAAAAAACTGCGCCGCCAAGGTGGCGACGGCCAGGTAAAATCCCTTGATCCGCAGCGATGGGAGTCCAAAGAGGACGCCCACCGCGGCCGTGATCAAGCCCGCGGCCAGCACCACAGGAATAAAGTCGAGATTCGGAAACGTGGTCATGATCTTGTAGGCGGCGTAGGCGCCCACCGCCATAAAGCCGCCGGTGCCCAGGGAGATCTGCCCGCAGTAGCCAACCAGAATATTGAGACCCAGTGCCGCCATGGCGTAACAGAGAAACGGCAGCAACACCGCGTTCGACCAGTAGTCATCGATCAGGAAAGGCACCACCCCGTAGGCCACCACCAGCACCGCGATCAACCCCCAACGGTCCTGCACGATTGGGAAAATGGCCTGATCGGCCGGATAACTGGTCTTGAACTGACCGGATTCGCGATAGAGCATGTCGTCAGACCCTTTCGATGATCTTTTCGCCAAACAGTCCCTGCGGCCTGAACAACAGGAAAGCCAGGGCCAGCATGTAGGCAAACCAGTTTTCTATGGCGCCGCCCACAAACGGGCCGACATATACTTCGGCCAATTTCTCACCTACCCCGATGATCAATCCGCCAATGATGGCGCCGGGCACTGAGGTGAAGCCGCCGAGTATCAGGACCGGCAAAGCCTTCAGTGCGATCAGCGAGAGCGAGAATTGAACGCCGGATTTTGATCCCCACATGACCCCCGCCACCAGGGCGACAATGCCGGCAACCGTCCATACGATGACCCAGATGCTGCGCAGGGATATGCCAACGGAGAGAGCGGCCTGATGATCATCCGCCACCGCCCGCAGGGCACGGCCGACGCGGGTTTTCTGGAAAAAAATGGCCAGAACGGCCACCAACAATCCCGCCGTGACCGCAGCGACGATCTCCAGCTTCTCCACGTACAGATTGAGGTTGTCCAGGCCCCAGTCCCAGGCACCCTGGGGAATGCCCAGGTTCAGCACTTTGACGTCCGAACCCCAGACCAGGTCACCTACACCTTCCAGGACATAGGCCAGGCCAATGGTGGCCATGAACAAAATAATCGGATCCTGATTCACCAGATGTCGGAGCACCGCCCACTCGATGATCCAGGCGACACCGGCCATGACGGCAACGGTCAGGATCACGGCAACCCACCCGGGCAGGTCGAATGTTTCCATCAGCCCGACCAATGTCAAGGCCGCGAACAGACACATCACGCCCTGGGCGAAATTGAACACGCCGGACGCTTTGAATATGAGTACGAATCCCAGGGCGACCAGGGAGTACATGACGCCCGCCATCAGACCACTGATGACGGTTTCGGTCAGGAACATGAGATCCTGGCTCATACTGCGTCTCCAATCCGGGTTCGATCCGGTTGCTGCCGCGGGCGTCGATGGTCCCAATCAGTCATTGGCCACCCCCAGATACGCGTCAATGACTTCCTGATTGTTTCGAACTTCATCCGGCGTACCCACCGCCAGCAGCCGTCCGTAATCCAACACGGTGACCCGGTCGGAAATGTCCATGACCACACCCATATCGTGTTCGATGAGCACGATGGTGGTGCCGAACTCCTCGTTCACGTCCAGCACGAAACGGCACATGTCCTCTTTTTCTTCCAGGTTCATCCCGGCCATGGGTTCGTCCAGCAGCAACAAGGAAGGCTCAGCGGCCAGTGCCCGGCCAAGCTCCACCCGCTTCTGGATGCCATAGGGCAAACGGCCGACCGGTGTTTTGCGGACCGACTCCAGGTTGAGGAAATCGATGATCTCCTCGACTTTCCCACGGTGTTCCAATTCCTCACGCCGGGCGCGTCCCCAGTACACGGCTTGCTCCAACATGGTGCTGTGCATCTTCAGATTGCGACCGGTCATGAGGTTGTCCAGAACGCTCATGCCCTTGAACAGCGCAATGTTCTGGAAGGTGCGGGCAATGCCCTGGACCGCAGCCTGGTGGACCTTCATGCGGCTCCGGGTCTGCCCTTTGAAGGTGATCTGCCCCTGTTGCGGATGGTAGAAGCCGTTGATCACATTCAGCATGGAACTCTTGCCAGCGCCGTTCGGGCCGATGATGGCGGCGAGCTCGTGCTCACGCACGTCGAAGCTGATGTTCGACAGGGCCTTTACCCCGCCAAAACTCAGGCTGATGTTATCGGCTTTGAGCAGTACGTCGCCGATCGGTTGACGTGCCATCGCGCCCCCTATCCGGCTTTGCGCAATTCAGTGACGCCGTAGACTTCGGCATCCTGTATCTCGACCTTGGCTAACAACCTGCCGGTCCGACCGTCCTCGAATTTGACCTCCAGGTCAACATCGACCGCCGACCGCGAGTCATAGAGCGCGTTCACCAGATCCTCGTAGCGTTCCGCAATGAAGTTGCGTCTCACCTTGCGGGTACGTGTGAGTTCACCGTCATCGGCATCCAGCTCTTTGGGCAGAATCAAAAATCGCCTGATCTGGGATGCCGACAGGCGGCTGTCCTCCGCCAGATCAGCGTTGACCTTTTCCACGCACTCGCGAACCATTTTCGCGATTTCCGGCCGTGCGGCCAGGTCTGTGTATCCCGTGTAGGCCATGTTCTGCCGTTCGGCCCAGTTGCCAACCGCATCCAGGTCGATATTCACAAACACCGCGGCAAAATCGCGTCCGTCACCGAAGGCCACGACCTCCTTCACCTGGGGGAAGAACTTCAGCTTATTTTCCAGATACTTGGGGGCGAACATGGCGCCGCTGGTCAGTTTGCCCACGTCTTTTGCACGATCAATGATCCGCAAATGCCCTTCATCGTCGAAAAAACCCGCGTCGCCTGTTAACACCCAACCATCTTCAGTTTTTGTGCTTCGGGTCGATTTGTCATTCTTATAGTAGCTGTGAAAAACGCCCGGGCTGCGGTACAGAACCTCTCCGTCGTCCGAGATTTTCACTTCGACGCCAGCGGCCGGGACGCCCACCGTATCCGCTCGAACCTGGCCATTGGGCTGCACACAGATGAACACGGTGGCCTCCGTCTGGCCGTAGAGTTGCTTGACGTTGATGCCCAGCGACCGATAAAACTCAAAAATGTCCGGCCCAATGGCCTCGCCGGCGGTGAACGCCAGCTTGATGCGCGAAAATCCCAGCACATTCTTTAAGGGTCCGTAGATCAGCGCGTTGCCAATCCGGTACTTCATGCGGTCCATGAAGTCCACTTGTTCTCCGTCAAGGATGCGCGAACCGAACTTGCGCGCCACCTCCATGAAATAGTGGAACACTTTACGTTTTACGGCACTTGCATCTTCCATCCTGATGATAACTTGAGTGAGTAGATTCTCGTAAACCCTTGGCGGTGCGAAATAATAAGTTGGCCCGATTTCCCGCATATCGGTCATGACGGTGTCGGTGCTTTCGGGGCAGTTGACGCAAAACCCCGCCACATACGACTGCGTGACCGAGAACAGGTTGTCACCCACCCAGGCCATGGGCAGATACGCCAGCACCTCCTCGTCGGCAGTCAAGCCTTCCTGTTCCACACCGTTTCGACCGGTGATCACCAGGTTGTCATGGGTCAGGAGAACGCCCTTCGGATTGCCGGTGGTACCCGAGGTGTAGAGCATGATGGCGAACTGATCACCGCGCGTTTCCGCGACGCAATGTTGAAAAAAATCAGGATGCTCGCGGTCGTAATCCCTTCCCAGCGTCTGAAGCTCCGCAATCGAATGCAGAAGTCCGGCATGTGCGTAGTCCCGCAGTCCGCGGATATCGTCATAAATGATCTGTTCAAGCTGTGGGCAGCGGTCTTTCACCTCCAGCAGCTTGTCCACCTGCTCCTGGTCCTCAACCACAGCGAAACGGATGTCGGCATCGTTCAGGATGTAGATCATTTCCGCGGCAACGGAATCCTGGTAAAGCGGCACGGGAATCGCGCCCACACACTGTGCCGCCACCATGCTCCAGTACAGGCGGGGCCGGTTGTCACCCACCACTGCGAGCTTATCGCCCGATTCCAGTCCCAGGGCCTTGAGACCGCAGACCAGGCGGCGAATCTCGTCAGCCATTTCCGCCCAACTCCAGGTCTGCCATATACCGAAGGCTTTTTCCCGCATGGCTGGGCTGTTGGGGCGGTTGCGCGCATGCTGCAGCAATAGTTTGGGCAGCGTATCCGCGTCGCCGACCGCAGGTGGGTGCGCCGTGGTGCTCGGCTCAGGCATAGCCATGTCGCTGCTTCTCCTGGTGGCGTCCCGGTTGCGTCACCGTAAAAAAGGCAACGCGACCGTGCAGTTCTATTCTACTTATCGAAGCTCGGGCTATGCCCTTATTCGTTTTCTTACCTATTCGAAGCCGGATGAGCCGCAGGCAGACATCCGGAGCAGCCTGCTAAGGCCGGCGTCTCGGAACAGTTCTATTCCCGACGTTAACCTTATTGAAAGCCAGGTCAAGGTTACCTGCAACATGGATTCCCCGGTCTAACTCAAAATCGCCGTTCAGGTTGGCGAATCGCCCCGGTACGGGTAAAGTCCTCGCTTCAAATCAACACCCACATTGGAGAGCCCCTATGCCGAAGCGGTACGGAGTCGATCGAACCGTGATCCGGCCGTCACGCGGTCGCACACACAGCCTGCTCGGGATCCTGACCGGCTTAGTTCTAGGAATGGCCATTCTCCCCGCGTCCGCACAGACGGAGAAGAAATACCAGGACTGGATCTACCGTTGTGAGCCGGCCCAGGACGATGTGCCAGAACGCTGTTTTATCGTCCAGACGATCAAGGATACCGAATCGGATCGGGATCTGGCGCAAATGGCCATAGGCTATGTCCAGGATCAAACGGACCCGGTGGCCATCATCTCATTGCCCCTGGGTATATATCTGCCGCCGGGAATTGGCTTGAAAGTGGACGAAGGTGAACCGGTTCGTGTCCCTGTGGAGATTTGCGACGGGGGTGGGTGCCGAACCGGCATTACCCTCAAGGATCCGCTGCGTGCTTCCATGAAGAAAGGCGTTACCGCACTCATCCTGGTCCAGGATGGCAGCCGCCAGTCAGCAGGCCTTCCCATATCTCTCAAGGGTTTCACGGCGGCGCTCAACGCCTTGCAGCCTTGACCCATGCGTGCCACCCCGCCGCTGAACATGTCCGGTGCGGCGGGGTGACAACGATCTACACGTCGCCGATCACTGTGGCGTGACAATCCCGGGGTTGCTGTCGATCTGCGGCTGCAGATCGGGCTTACGCCGTCCCAAAACAATGATCAGCAGGGGCGGAATGATGGCCAGAGTGAGCACTGCGGACAACGCCAACCCGCCCACCACGACAGAACCGAGACCCCGATAAAGCTCGGAACCCGCGCCCGGAAACAGCACCAGTGGCAGCATGCCAACCACCGAAGTCAGTGTGGACATGAAAATGGGGCGTATCCGGTTTCGGGTGGCCTCGCAAATGGCGTCCGTGCTGGACATGCCGTCGACCCTCAGGTGTTGGAGCGTCTGGTGCACCAGCAGGATGGCGTTGTTGACTACGATCCCGATCAGAATCACGAAACCCAGCAGAGTAAGCATGTCCAGCGGCTGGAACACAAACTGATTTAGCAACGCCAGTCCAAGCACAGCGCCGGCGGTCGCCAGCGGCACCGAAAAGATGATGATCAAGGGATAGACAAAACTCTCGAATAGAACCGCCATGACCAGGTACACAATTGCCAGTGCCACCAGCAGTTGCAAAACCATGGCGTCCCAGGTCTCGGTCAACTTGTCCGCCGTGCCGGACAAACCGATACGTACGCCGGGTGGCAACCCCTGCTCCTCGAGCACCTGCATGACCTGATCGCGCAGGGTATCCATGGCCGCCTCCAGCGGGACACCTGGAGCAGGACGTATTTCAAGGGTGACGGTGCGGGTACGTTCCCGATGGCGAATCTCCGTTGGACCCGAGGTAACCTGCACTTCCGCCAATACGTCCACCGGAACGATCGTGCCGTTGCTCGTGACCACGGGCAGATGGGCGATGCCTTGAGTCTCGACGACTTTGAACTCGGGCCCGCGCAGGGTGAGATCGATACGCTTACCCTCGGTGGTGATCTCCGCCACCCGCAGACCGTCATTGTAGGCGTCCACCGTCAGGGCCAGCTCACGCGCTGTGACGCCGCTGTCCGCCAGTCGCACCCGATCCGGAACCACCCGAATCTCGGGCGCGCCCAGCTCCAGTCCGGGCAGTGGACGCAACTGATTGCCTTGATCTCGTGGCATGACCTGTCCGACCAGACCAGCCGCTCGGAGCGCCACCCCCAGCACGACTTCCAGATCGGGGCCCGAAACGTCAAGATTCACCGACCGCCCCCCGCCGACGCCGCGTCCGAAGATGGAAGGCTGGGTCATGAACCCGAACGTACCCGGTTCTCGAAAAACCGGTCCTTGCAACACGGGGATCAGTTCACCCGCGCGGGCCGGGTCGACGGAGGATGCGCCGACAAAGGCTCTGGCCCGGGTCGCGACGAAAAAGAAATTTTGAATCTTGGGTGGCTCACCCGGCTCCGACTGCGGCCCGGTTTCGATCTCCCAGCTGGGTCGTACCGCGGACTCCAGCGCCTCGGCGATTTTCGTGGTGGTGTCCAGATTGTACCCCGGCGGGGGAAGAATGACGCCGAACACAAGGTTGCGGTTCCCCTCCGGCAGGTACTCCAGTTTCGGCAGCAGTAACCAGGTAACCATCACCGCGGCCGCCGTAAACACACCGATGACGCTAAGCGCGAGCATGCGATTGCTGACCACGCGTCGGGTTACAGCAACGACAAAACGGCTGAAACCATGTGCGAATCCATCCACCAGAGGTATGTGGCGCTGGGTGGCCGCCACCGGGCCCGCCAGTAAGCGGCTGGAGAGCGCTGGAATCAGCGTCACCGCCACCACCAGAGACAGCATCACCGAAACGGATATCGCTACCGCGATGTCCCGAAACAGCTGCCCGACTTCAAGCTCGAGCACCAGAATGGGAATGAACACCATGACGGTGGTAAGAGCCGATACCAGGACTGCACCCCAGACCTGTCGGGCGCCCTCGTAGGCGGCCTGGGGCGCCGGCATCCCCGACTGGCGGAGTCTGAAAATGTTCTCCAGCACCACGATGGCGGCATCCACCACCATCCCCACGGCGAAGGCGAGGCCGGCCAGGGAGATTACGTTGATGGAGCGTCCCATTGCGGCCATGGCGACGAAGGATCCGACCACCGACACGGGGATGGCGATGGACACAATCAAAGTGACGCCGAAGGAGCGTAAAAACAGCATCAATATGATCGCAGCCAGCGTGCCGCCGACATAAATGTTCTGGCGCACCAGGGTGAGGGCAGAATCGATGTAAACGGTTTCGTCATAGACCTGGCGCAGCCTGAGTCCCTGATCCGGCAACGTTTCCGCTTCCAGGTCGGCGACCGCGGTGCGGATTCCCTCCATGGTCTCGATGACGTTGGCGCCGGTCTCCCGTACCGCATTCACGGCCATGGCCGGTTCGCCCAGAAATCGGATCCGGGCCGACGGTTCCTTATAACTGTAAAACACGTCGGCGATGTCGCCTACCAGAACGCGGGCCAGACGGCCGGAGATGGCATCCTGGGTGCGCTGCAACACAACCTCGCTGACCCCATTCACCGAGCCCAGTTCACCTTCGGTGCGCACCACATAGCGGCGCTTGCCTTCGTCCACGCTCCCGGCCGACAGCGAGATGTTGGCCGAACGCAATACCTGCAGCACCTGGTCGACGGTCAGGCCGTGCTGTGCCATCCGCACCGGATCGATCACCACCCGCAGTTCGCGCTCGCTGCCACCATACACGTTGACCCGCCCAACGCCGGAGACCCGCTCAAGACGTTCCTTGATCACGTCGTCCACGAAATCGCCGTAGGTATGCATGTCGCGATCGTTGCCGGGCAGGCGCTGGAGGATGAACCAGGCAATGGGATTATCCTCCGAGCCGGCCGTGTCCAAGGTTGGCTCATCCGCTTCATCGGGATATCCGCTCACCCGGTCGAGTCGATTGGCCACCAGCAGCAGAGCCCGGTCCATGTTTTGCCCAACCTGGAACTCCAGCGTGATCTCGCCACGGCTGTTCTGTGAGCTGCTGATCATGCTGTCCAACCCTTCCAGGCCCTTCAGCACTTCCTCCTGACGGTTCACGATCTCACGTTCGACCTCGGCCGGGGCCGCGCCGAACCAGTTCGTGGTCACAGTGATGATCGGACTGCGCACATCCGGTGCAAGCTGTACCGGGATTGTTTCCAACGCCAAGGTGCCGAACAGCAGCACCATCAATACCGCCGCCAAAACGGCAATTGGGCGCTCGATGGAGAGTTTGATCAGATTCATTGCTCAGCCCTGACCGGCGCTTTCTGACGGAGGGTCGGCGAATGGCGCCACCGCCTGTCCGGGGCGCAATCGCTCATTGCCGCGGATGACCACCTTTTCACCGGGCTTCAAACCGTCCATGACCTGAAAGCGCTGCCCCACGGCTCGCCCGAGCGTGACCGGACGGGGATTCGCCACGCCGTCCTCGACCACATATACAATGGCACCGGCTGCCTTGCGCAGAACCGCATCCTTGTGGACGGACACCACATCGCTTTCACTGCCGGCAGGAATGTCCAGGGTGACTGACTGGTTTGAGGCCAGCCTGAGTTCGGTGGTAGTCAGATCGGAAGTGAAGCGCACGGGGCGCGTGCGCGAGGCCGGATTCTCGTCCGGGACCACCGCGCGGACGCTGGCCTGGTGATCCGCCAGGCCCTCCACCCGCAGACCTACCGAAACGCCGGGGTTGAGGGATTCCACCAAGGTGGCGGGGATGTCCGCCTCTATCTCCAGACTGCGATCGTTGACCAGGGTCACAACCGGGTCCCCTATGCGAAGCCAGGCGCCGGCGCTGGTTTGCCGCAAGGTGACCACGCCGGGAAACGGTGCCTTGACCACGCTGTCTCGCAGCTCGATCTGCGCCAGCTCCAGCCGCTCCTGACCACTGGCGATGCGCGCATCCGCCTCCAAAAGACTGCTGCGGGCGACCGCCAACTCCTGCACTCGCGTATCGTAAAGTGACTCCGCGAACGCGGCGCTGCCCCGCAACTGCTCCAGTCTTCTTAACTCCTGCCTCGCCAGCCGCTCCCGGGCCTCGGCGGTTGCTTTGAGCGCCTGTTGTTCTTCGATTTCGCGCTGGCGCTGGTTGCGCACGGTCTTGAGTCGGCTTTGATCCAGCACGGCAAGCACATCGCCCGACTCCACATTGTCGCCCACGCGAACACGCAGCTCAGCTACCGGCCCAGCCGTGCGCGCCGCCACCACCCCGCTTTGAGTCGCGACCAGTCGACCCAGGACCGGCACGGTTTGGGACATGGGCTCCTTGCGGACCACATCGACACCAACCGGGGTCGATTCGGGTTGGGCCATGGACAGGCTGGTGGCGATCGCCGCCAGTGCAAACCCGATTGCTCGATGAATCCCCATCCGCTTGCGCAACGCCAATGCTCCATAGTGGGTTCGATAAAAGCCCGAACTATAGCATCGGCCCGCCCACGCCGAGTATGAGAGATCCAGCGGTCGAGAGGTTATCTGAGGGGCACAGAATTCACGAGTAGGCATACGGATTGCTAACGATCGCAGACAAAGAGCCCCGAATCCGCATGCCAGCCGCGGTCTGTCGCCCGACCGAGCATGTGCAGTCCAGTCTGCCGGCCTCGGGGGCGAAAACTATAAATGCACGACGGCGGAACGCAACATGCCAGATTCTCGGTTCAGGTCCAAGTTCCATTCCACCGCAGTCGCTTTGCTCCTTTCATTGACTGGTCTCGCCCCAAGTGAATCCGTCATGGCTGCGAAATGTCTGTTCGTCTCCTCCTATCACCAAGGTTATGCCTGGTCCGACGGGGTCGAGCAGGGGCTGCGCGAGGTGCTGTTGGGGCGCTGCGACCTGCGCCAGTTCGATATGGACAGCAAGCGGCGGAAATCGGAACAGGACACACAACAGGCAGCTGACGCCGCCCGGACCCTGATCGAGACCTGGCAGCCTGACGTGGTCATCGCCGCCGACGACAATGCCGCCAAGTATCTGATTCAGCCTTTCTTCAAAGACCACGATACGCCGTTTGTGTTTTGCGGTGTCAACTGGAGCGCGGAAGAGTACGGCTTCCCGTTCAGCAACGTTACCGGCATGGTGGAGGTGGCCCCGATCGAGCCACTTCTCAATCGGGCTTCGGAAATAGTCAGCCCGGCAAAGCGGGCGATTTACCTGGGTGCCGACACCCTGACCGAACGCAAGAATCTGGAACGGTTTCAGCATGCTACGGCCCGGCTGGGGATCGCCTTGGAAAGCCGGCTGGTAGAGGACACCCAGGGCTGGCTTATGGCTTACAGCGATGGTCAAGCCGCGGACTTTCTGATTCTGGGCAGCAATTCCGGCATCAATGACTGGGACCCCGCGCGGATCGCGGATGCCCTGCCAGCGGCTTCCCGCAGGCTGACCGTCACCACCCACGGTTGGATGATGCCATATGCGATGTTCGGCCTTACCAAAGTGCCGCAGGAGCATGGGGCCTGGGCCGCGGAAACTGCGCTCGAAATACTCCGCGGCACCCCCCCGAGTGAGATTCCGATCATCACCAACAGGAAGTGGGATGTTTGGGCCAACCGGGAACTCTTGTCCGCCGCCGGTATTGAGTTGCCTCGGCACCTCATACACAAGGCCAAAAGGGTTCAGTGACGGTGGCGGGTTCCAAAACACTCCTGCTCCTTTCAGGCGCTGAGAAACTCGGGTTGGTTCTGTTGAGCTGCGGACTCGCCGCAGTTGCCGCTTATGGCGTCCTCAGAACCAACCTTGAGTCTGCGCAGGTCGATTTTCAGCATGCGGCTCACGCGTACCACGAGCGGGTCAGTCAAAGCGTTGCCGCTGCGGAAGCCATGCTGAGTACGCTTTCTGGACTCTACCAGGCCAGCGGAGAGCTTAACCTGGCGGAAATGACCTTTATGTCCGAGGGGTTGCGCGCGGAATACCCCTATGTGGAATCGATTGCCTACCTGAGTTGGATCAGACCCGATGAGCTCGACGCTTTCGAGGCGCAGATGCGGACCCAGATAGCGCCCCAGTTTCGGGTCCGCACACCTTTCAACCTGGACAGCTCCGACTCGGTGGTCTCTCCTAAGGACGCGCTGCTGCCACTGAGCTTTGTCGAACCGCTGAGCCCCCGTACGGCGCGCTATCTGGGGATTGACCTGATGGCATCACCCAGCGCGGTTCCAACCATCCGGCGCGCGGCCCAATCGGGCACCATCCAATCCCTGGCCGCGGATCCGGTGTCTTCGGTAGACGGTGCGCAATTGTTGCTGAAGGCCACCTATTTCGGTCACTTTGCTCCCGCCGACGGCAGTGAGCGGTTGGAACAGGTCAGCGGTTTGTTCGCTCTGGTCATCAATATGCAGGACCTGATCAAGCAGGCTGTCGGCCCGGGCGCCGAAAAAACCATAACCGTTGTCGATCCAAGTCAATCAGCGGATTTGACAGAGCACCAGCCTGGGGGCCTTGACCGGGCCCAGCGATGGCCCGAGTTTTTTCGGTCCCTGTTTCCCATCCACCAGATGCAGGCCACCCTGCGGTTCGGTCAGCGCGAGCTGCTGGTGCTACAGGTCAGCCGCCTGCCGTTGGCCGGGGTGAGTCCCTGGCCGGCAACCATCGGCGGCGTCATCGCAATGGTACTGACCGCATCGCTGCTTCTGGCCTTAGCCAACTACCGTTTGGCCCAACGTGAAAAAAGTGCCTCCCGAGAGGCACTGGACAGTGAGCGCGAACGCGCCAGCGAGGTGCTCAAATCCATAGGTGACGGCGTTATCTCAACCGATACGGCGTATCGCATCAAATACATGAACCCGGTGGCCGAAGCCTTGACCGGATGGCCATCGGCCCGGGCTGCCGGACGCCGTCTCGACGAAGTGCTTACGCTGGTGAATGAGGTCAGCGGCCTGCCCCTGAAAACGAGAAGCACCGATTATTTTTCGCAGATTCAACGGTGCGATGCGCAACTCCGCCTGGTCAGACCGGATGGCGAATCCCTGTCGGTCGACCACACCGCAAGCCGCCTGCACGATCATCACGGCAGCATAGTCGGCGGTGTCATGGTTGTGCGGGATGTCACCCGGGAACGGGATTTGAACAGGGAACTCAACTATCGAGCCAATCATGATCCGCTCACGAATCTGCCGAACCGTGAGTTCTTCACGCGGCGCCTGGAGCAGGCAATCGAGCATGCAAAAGACACGGATCGTGGTGTGGGTGTCCTTCTGTTCGATCTGGATAACTTCAAGCTGGTAAACGACACCCTTGGCCACACTGCCGGCGATGAATTGTTGCAACGGGTGGCTACCAAACTCAGACAATGCCTGCGTGAGAAGGACATTCTGGCCCGGCTCGGGGGGGACGAGTTTGCGGCCATCGTCGAGGACGTGCAGAACGCGCAGGATGTTGAGCAAACGGCCGAGCGGGCGTTGGAAGCGCTTTGCGGTGCGCTGGATCTGACCGAGTCGGAGATCTTCCAGACCACGAGTATCGGTGTGGCGGTGTATCCCAGGGACGGAACGGACCTGCTCACCCTGCTCAAGAACGCGGACGCGGCCTGCTACCATGCTAAGGACAGAGGTCGTAACAACTACCAGATCTTCTCCGATACGCTGCACCGGGACGCGACTACGCGCCTGACCCTGGCCAAGCACCTGCGGCGCGCACTGGACCATGGCGAGCTCTCTGTTCGCTATCAGCCCCAGTTGGATCTGCGCAGTGGCCACGTGGTCGGCCTGGAAGCATTGGCGCGTTGGAACAACGAGGAACTGGGCGAGGTTTCACCCGGCGTCTTTATCCCCATCGCCGAGGAAAACGGCCTGATTGCCCCCCTGGGTGAATGGGTGCTGCATACCGCCTGCGAGCAGAATCAGCGCTGGCGGCAATCGAATCTTCGGCCGGTTCGCGTTTCGGTCAATTTGTCGCCACGCCAGTTCAAGTATGGCGACATGGCCCAGCAGGTGGCACAGGCGCTGGAGACCAGCGGTCTGCCATCAGACGGGCTGACCCTGGAAATCACGGAAAGCACCATCATGGATGACATGGAAAACACCATGCGGGCTCTTCAACGGATGAGCGCACTGGGGGTTGAACTGTCCATCGATGATTTCGGCACCGGTTATTCTTCCCTGGCTGTGCTCAAACAGTTCCCTTTGGATGCGCTTAAAATTGATCATTCCTTTATCCGCGAACTCACGACGGACCTGGACGACCTGGAAATCGTCAGCGCCATCATCGCAATGGGGCACAATCTGGGATTGAAGATCGTGGCGGAGGGCGTTGAGACCAGCAGGCAGCTGGAACTGCTGCGGCACCGGGGCTGCGATGAGATCCAAGGCTATTTCGTAAGCCGCCCTCTTTCCGCAGCCGACGCGACCTATCTTCTGCAGTCCGATTTCCTTCAGGGGCCGGGTGGCGAGAACGTGCATTTCTCCAAACGCACGGAGATTTTGCGTCAGTTCCACAAGACCTGAGGTCAGCTCTGCAGGCGCCTCAGGTCTGTAAATTTGCCTCCGCCCGGCGCGGATTCAGAGATCGAATTGAAGCCCGAGTTGTATCGACTGCTCGCTGAAATCGTTGTCACCCTTGCGCCAGTTCAAGCCCAGGCCTGCTCTGACCCCATCCATCAGTTCCGTGTTGACAGCGACGCCGGCGCTCCAGGCGTCCTGACTCAATGCGTCCACCGGCAATCGGTAACCGGCCCCGGAAATACTCCGCAGTCCCGCTTTCACTGTCCGGTCGTCCTGATCCAACTCCTTCTCACGTAGCAACCTGGCCTGGACAACCACCGGACGTCCGGAGGCCTGGAACCGCTGATTCCCCTGCAGCCCGAAGTTCAGCAGCCATGAATCCTGATCCTGTCCACCGAACCTCAGAGCGGTCGAGCTGTTGGATGTTCGCTCCTGATAACCGTCCACCGAAACGTGCTGGTAGGTCGCGCCAAGATACGGACCGAATCCACTATTCTCCTGAGGCAAAAGGTCGTAACGCAGCCCCAGTGAAAACAGGAACTGATTCCCCTGCGTATCGCCCTGTTCCGAACGGCATCCCGCACACAGAAGATTGTTGCGCTCGATGTTGTCGAAATCGAGTCGGCCCAAGGCGATCAGGGCATCGGCACTGAGTGTGGCGGTGTCATAGCGACCGAATACCGAAACATAGAGCGATCGCTGGTCGAATCCCCCTTGATCCCGATCGAAATCGATATCCGATCTTCCCAGACCCAGTGATCCGCCTGCCAGCCAGCTATCGTCAAAGCGATAGACGGCTCCGCCGGTGATCTGGTAGGCGTCGTTCTCATAGTCCGCCTCGTTCCAATCGTTGTCCGCACCCTCTCCCGCTACAAAACCGCGCCACCCACGGATGCGGGCGATCTGGGTCTCAAGGTCCAGTTGCCCTTCGATTTGACGCACATGGGCGCGGCCGCTGGACAGGGGCGTCTCGGCCAGGATGGAAATCAGCCCGGGGGCTTCCAGGAACGACATGAGATAATCGCCGATGATGGCGTGTCCGTGCTGGGTCGGGTGTGTTCCGTCGTAAAATAAGAGCCTTGCTGGATCCGGGCTTGCCCCATTGATGCCGAACACCGGATCCTCGAACTGGCAGCGAACCCCGGTCACCGCCGCGGCGTCAAAGCAATTGCTCGATTGATCGACGGCGCCGAATCCGTATCGGGTCGGATCTGCCGTCATCTCATCCAGCAATGCGTTGACGTCTGTATGAATGACATCTACGCCCGAGGCGGACAGTCCAGCGGCAAGTCTGGCGTTGGCGGTCTGCGAGTCGGCCTGACGTGCCTCCCGGTTGCCCAGCAGCCCACTCTCGGGAACGGCGCCTATGTTCGGCACATTGTTGACAACGATGTACCGGGCGCCTGCGCGGTGGAGCGCGATCACACCCTGAACCACGTTGTCCGCCGCGGCCACCGGATCTGCGCCATCGCGAACGTCGTTGCCACCTCCCCACACGATGTATAGGCCCTGTGGATCGACGGTTACTGTCGGATCCACCAGATATCCGTCGCGGACGCTGCGAAAAATGCCGGGTGGAACAGTCGTCACCGTGCTGGCATCGACGATGCTCTGGGAAACGATTGAGTCGAATATTGAGCCGGTACGATAGCCGACCACCGCATAATTGTTTGCCGGTGGCGGACGCTCAGCCGGGGGGACGAGCAGAGGTGTTGACGGTGTTACGGCCAAGTCCAGCTCCCTGGCCACAGCATCGACGTAAATCGTCCCTGCGCTTCCATCCGGATTCGGCTCGGTAGCGGTCAAGCCAAGAAGCTGCCCGCTATCCGACAGACTGTCGCCGAAAATCGTGACGGAACGGAAATCCTGGGCCATACCGGCCGGCCCCCAGGCCAGCGCAAAAGCAACGGCCAAGTGCCGCGCACTTGGGTGTTCAAACCCCCGAAATGGCGCTGTGCTCATGCAAATACCCCCGTCGCTGCGCGCCTCGGTACAACCCCAACGCGCCCCATCGACATCCAAGCGGAATCGATGGCATCAGCATAGAGTCTGATCGTTAAACAACAATGTTGCTTTTGGCCCAGACTTGTTGTAGAAGGGAGAAAATGTTGTTTTTTCGCCACATGATACGCAGCAATGATAGGCCTTACGACACTCGACCGAATTGCAACCGAGCTCCAATCCAACGCGAACACGCCACTTTGCTACGGCGAATTCGTCATCGCCACGCAACTCGCTGTATACGGAAGCGGCCTCGCGCCATTGACCCGCTCTGAGGTTCAGGAAGTTCGGCGATTTCTGGATCGTAGATGCGGTGCAGGCCGGGACGAAGTCGAGGAAGCAATCGGCGTCTGAATTTGTCGCCATGTTTTCGCATGGGTATTGCCGTGGTGTTGGACTCTCGCGGTCCTGACGATGGCTCTGGCGAGGAAGTACGACGCTACTAATGGTCGGATGCGACGTCACTCCTACGTCGCATAAGCGGCCGATTTACATCCACCGATCGATGAATCAGCTGCTGGTGGGCCCCAGGGCCACGCAGTCCATATTCAGTTTCGCCAATGCGGCACAGGCGGATTGGGCCTCCGACTCGCTCAGATTCATCAGGCGGGCCCTGTACAGGGTGCCACTGGACGCGGTGACCGGCGCAACGGCGAGCACGGCAGCACTCAGTTGGTGGGGTGCCAGACTGACCGCCTCACGTGCCCTCGCCTCTGCGGCCGCAAGTTCGCTGAATGCCCCAACCTGAACTTTCCAATCCGTATCCCGGGCTGAGCTCAAGGCTATCCGTGTTGCCTCTCCTTGAGCCGCTTTGGCCGCGGCTACGAAACGGGCACGATCCCGTTCAACCTGGTCGAATGCCTGGTCAAGAATTTTTTTCATATGGATATCGCGGCTGCCGGCTGATTTGCCGCCGAACACGACCCCGATCAAGCGGTAAGGTCCTCGTTGCACCGATGCCACAAGATTGTATCCGGATGCCCGGATGTACCCGGTCTTGATGCCGTCCGTGCCTTCATAGCTCGCCAGGAGCTTGTTGTGATTGCGATGTTTGCGCCCGCCGTAACTGAAGGCCTTGACCGAAAAGTAGTGATAGTACTCGGGAAAATCGCGTCGAACAGCGCGTGCCAGTGTGACCATGTCCCGGGCTGTCGAAACCTGCTTCCGATGCGGCAGGCCCGAAGCATTCCGAAACGTGGTGTGTTTCATGCCCAGTTTCCGGGCCCGCTTGGTCATCTTCAACGAAAACTTGTACTCGGTGCCCGCGACGGCCTCGCCCAGGGCTGCAGCGGCGTCGTTGGCGGATCGCGTAACCAACGCGTAAATGGCGTCCTCTACCTTCACCTGCTGCCCGGCCTTGAGCCCCAAGCTGGAAGGCGCTTGCCCGGCGGCGTGTCTGGAAACGGGAATGGTCTCGTCCAATCTGAGTTTGCCCTGTTCCAGGGCTTCGAACACCATATAAAGTGTCATGATTTTTGTCAGTGACGCGGGGTGGCGCGGTAAGTCCGCATGCCGGGCAAACAACACCTTACCCGTGTCCGCATCCACCACCATGGCCGCGTAACGAGCCTGCACCGGGCCGGCTGCGAGCAACAACAGTACCGCACACGTCAGCCAAGCGCCGGTCCGCATCGATCTGCCCGATGTCATGTTGGGGTCGAGTTGTGTCACCTATTCGCCTTACCTTTTCGGGCGCGGACGGCGCTGTTCGGCACCCATGACCGCCGGAGTACCATCTTTAAAAAGCAAAAATCGAGCCATTTTTCTTGTCTTTCGAATGAACATTATTCGTAAAAATTTCCTATGGTTAAAGTATATTCTTAAGTGGGCGGTTGGGCTACTCCCTAAGGAAGCTCTGACTTATTCTGCACGAAGCAGATTTGAGGGTGAAACACGCAGCTTCAATGCGCAGATCGCGGGTAATGGTCGTTCTATTGCCAAGATCTGCAACGATGAAGCAGTGCATTTGAGTCCCAAGGTGCACGTTCATGAATAGATCAGAGGCTTCCTAAGCGAAACCAACAATCCCTGTACGCTGAATCCCGCCCGGCCATTTCTACAGAGGCGCCCGCCCTGAGGGTTCAGCAGCGCGTGGATACTGGACTGAATCCCTTGACTTGCCGGAATCAGGGGGAAAGCTCAGACCGTTCCCCCTTAGGATTCCGATATTTCCGGACGCGCCGACAACCAATGCGCCCTACACTCAAATTTTGGACAGTCCGTCGACTTTGTCCGTCAATTTCGCCCACTGATATGAAACTTCGGCACCAGGTATACCGTGTCTTCCGATCATGCTGGCTCCAGATATTGCTGCTGGTGCTGACGGCTCCGTGCTGGGCGCAAGACCTTTCGCTCGGGATTGAAGCCTACCAGGCGCAGGACTACGCTCAGGCGCACGACGTTCTGATGCCCTACGCACAGCGGGGGGAGCCTGAGGCGCAGCGGATTGTTGGGGTCATGTATCTCCTGGGCCAGGGTGTCGGGCAGGATTTAGAGGCTGCACAGCGGTGGATCCGTGGCTCGGCCCAGTTGGGTAATCCACAGGCTCAAGAACTGCTGAGTTTCATGTACAACCGGGGCGCCGGGTTACCGCGGGACCCGGTGCAGGCATACGTCTGGCTGAAGCTGGCGTCACAAAGTGTCAGCGACCCAGCGCACTCCGACGGAATTCAGACCATCATTGCCCGGCTGCTTGGGGAAATGGACGAAACTGACCGGAAGCGCGCCCGGAGCCTGAGTCGGGACTACTACTATCAGTATGTCGCGCCCTTTATGTGACGGGGCTATGGTCCGGCATCTTGCCCGGAGATTGCGAGTCCGCCGGATTGCCCCCCAAATGCCGTTTAAGCGGAGAACCCACGCCATGCCGCCCAGTTCTGTTAAACGAAATGCAGCGGTTATCGGCCGTTCGGCCATATTGATCGCCCTTGTTCTGATCTTGCCGTCTGGTGCCTATGCGGCCCAAAGCGCGATGGAAATCGAGCTGGCCGAGTCGCGCGCCCAGCTGCATAACCTACGCCAGCGTATGGATCGATGGCTGGTGGCCGCCGACGAGCGCGAACAACAAGTCAACGCCGAGTTGCAGCGGCGCGAAGCCCGTATCGAAAGCCTTAGCAGTCAGCTTGCCGAGGTGCGGACCCGTCAAGCCAGTGCTGAGTTGGCGTTGCAGCGGCTCAAGCAGTCTGACGATGCGCGCGACGAAACCGTCAGTCAGGCGGAAAGCACGCTGCTCGAGGCCAGCAAGCAAATTGAAAAGTTTAGCGCTAAAGCAGAGCTTTGCGAGGATGAGCTCGCATCGGCTCAGGCACAGGGTGTGCAGCAGCGAATCGAGCTTGACGCGTTGGGCGCGGCCCTGGCTCAGCAGCAAGCTCGGACAGCCGCGGTAGACAGTGGCCAATGTGTCGCGGATCTCGAACGTGAGCTGATGCTGAACGAAGCCCAGCAAAAGCGTCTGGCTAAACTTTCCAACCAGATAAGGGATTTGAGGCGGGCGGCAGAGTCGAGTCGGGTATCCCTGCAATCGGCCAACAGCACCTTGCATCAATTGAGGAACGAACGGCAATTGCAGGAAAGTCGGGCGCAATCGGCCATCGCAGCCTTGTTTGTCACCAAACAGCGCCTAGCCGAAACCCAGGCGGCCCTGGCTCTGGTTCAGCGCGGCGTGGGTCAGAACATCGCGACCAATCGCAGGGAGGCAGAGGCCAACGCGGCTGCCGCGGGGCGTGACTATCGCCAAAGGAACCGGCAAGCAATAGCCGATACCGACAATCCGGTGCTGCAAAAAGCCGCCGTTTCGGCCCGCGTCCGTCTTTTCGACGAGCAAACCCGACTGGCCCGACTCAGCTCCGCGCGGGGCGTCTACACTGTGCGGCCCGGTGACACCCTGTCCAAGTTGTCACGAACCTTCATCGGAGACCCGGGTGGCTGGACTGAGATTTTCGCCGCAAACCAGCACGTGATTGAGCAGCCCGACACCTTGCTTCCGGGCCTGGTTCTGGTCATCCCCTGACGGTTTTGGAGCGGGTCGGCTATCAGGCTGCGATCAGATTGTGCTCCGGACCGAATGGGAAACCCGTGATGTTGTCTGCCCCGTCCGTGGTCAGCACGAGAATATCATGCTCACGGTATCCGCCTGCGCCGGCGAGACCCTGGGGCAGCGTGATCATGGGCTCCATGGAAACCACCATGTTCGCTTGCAGTACGGTTTCTATATCTTCGCGCAACTCAAGCCCTGCCTCGCGCCCGTAATAGTGGGACAGCACGCCGAATGAATGACCGTAACCAAAGCTTCGATACTGAAGCAGATCATGGCTGAGATAGATTTCGTTCAATTCATTTGCAATATCACAGCAACGTGCGCCGGGGCGTATCAGCTCCAGCCCCCGGCGATGCACCTCGCAGTTGATCTCCCATAGCGCCAGCTCGCGTTCTGTGGCGGAGGCGAAAAACAGGGTGCGTTCAAGCGCCGTGTAGTAGCCGGCGATCATGGGGAAACAGTTCAGGCTCAGAATGTCGCCTTTGCGTATGCACCGGGTGGTCACCGGGTTGTGGGCGCCATCGGTGTTCAGCCCGGATTGGAACCAGACCCAAGTGTCTCGAATCTCACTGTCCGGATAGGTCCGCGCGATCTCGCGCACCATGGACGTGGTCGCATGGGCGGCAATTTCGTACTCGGGAACGCCTTCAGCGATCGCCTCGATGCAGGCCCAGCCGCCCGCGTCTGCGATGCGAGCCCCCTCCCGGATCAGCGCAATCTCCTCATCTGACTTGACCATCCGCTGTCGCATGGTCGCGGGGGCAATGTCGACCAGCTCGACGTCGGGTAAGGCCGCCGTCAGCTTGTACTGTGCCGCCAGGGTCAGATGGTCGAACTCGACGCCCAGCCGCCCGCCGGAGCCGACCAGGGATTTAACCGCATGGTAGTAGTTGTCCTGCTGCCAGTCGGTGTAGATCAGGTTTTCCCCGAAGGTTCGGCGGTACGGCTGTCCGCCGTCGATGTTGGCGCTGACGCTGATTGAACGCTGCCCGTCCACCACCAATCCGTAGGGGCGACCGAAACTGCAGTAGAGGAAATCGCTGTAGTAGTGGATGTTGTGCATCGAGGTAAACAACACCCAGTCCAGTTTCATTGTCTCCATGGTCTGCCGCAACCCACCGAGCCGCCGCGTCATTTCAGACTCTGAGAATGTCGGCTTTGCCTTGTCTCCGTTGGGCAGAGTGATGAATCGTGGCAAGCTCATGGCGCCTCCGGAGTGGATGCCGCGACAGTGCGGAACCGGGACGCTAATGGACAGTTGTGATGGGGTCCAGTGCCTTTGTGTGCCCCTGTCGCCCATGTGGAATTGGACGACGCCCCGGAGTTTGGGTGCTCACCCCAAGCCTTCCACCTCTACCAGTTTCGCCAGGGCCGCTTCTATACGTGACCGGGCCTGTGCGGTCATCAGATGCAAGTAAGCGTGCAGTGCGGCGTCCTCCGGACTCCGGTCTATGCATTCGGTGCTGTAGGATTCGAAGGCATGCAGGCTGAACAGCAAATCCACCAGGTGTTTGGGGCATTCGCAGTGGACCGTCGTGGAGGCCTCGGCCAGCCGCAGCATTTGATCCGTGTCGAACCGGCGGGCCGGAATGATGTCGGGCTCTGAAGGCTGGGGCGCGCTGAATGCACTCGCCGGTCGGCGTCTGTTTACACCAGGAGCTTTGCACGCCAGGCGAATCTCGCTGAGCCCCACCGGCGCCTTCATGATTCTCACCCGATCACACTCCAGGCGTGCCAGGTCGGCTCGCCGCCCGAACCCGTAAATCACGACTGCACGGCTCGCACCTGACCTGGCCAGGAAGCTGAACACATCCATAATCGTTTCAGCCTGTACGGTGGGAAACTCCAGAACGATGACGTCCGGACGGTGTTTGGCGGTCTGCCGGAAGAACGCTTTTGGATCATGCTCAACCACAACCAGGTTGAGATCCGGAGCGTCGGCGCCGCCTGCCAGACGCGCGGGCAAAACGTCACCGAAAATGGCGATTCGGCAGTCCGCCGATTCTGAGTTGGACGGGCTTGCGTCCAGGCCCAGATCCAGCCGTTCACGGAGCTGCTCAGGGCTGAGCTGAGCGATCGTGCCAATGGCATTGCCTTCGTCCACCAGGCGCTTGATCATGGCCAGACGGCTTATGTCTTCGCGCGAGTAAAGCCGGTTTCCGCTGGCGCTGCGCAGCGGCTCGACCACAGCGTAGCGCCGTTCCCACATACGTATGGTGACTGTTTCGATGCCTGTCAGCCGGGCCACCGCGCCGATTCGATATCCCTGTTCGTGCTCTGGCCGCACCGTGGATGTCATGCCTTCTCCCTACTGGCAGCGTGTTGCCTTTGGCGGTATGTGTGAGCGCCCTCTAACGCCGCTCCGCAAATCTGACCACGCTGTGTGGGAATGATTCGATCCAGATCGAGCTAAACCGACGCGGGTGCGGGCAGTTCGCATACTGGTGAACCGATCACATGGGGTTGCCCCGTGTTCTCGCGCACGTTGAACCAGGTCTCTCCATTGGGATTCGCGCTGCGACTTTCACCGTTCAGGGCCAGCATGGGCACATGGGTCATGCATCCGTGCCACATGCCCAGCATCATGCCGCTCTTACCCGCCATGGCCGCGTGGACCGCGTTGCGAGCCATGCGATCGCAGTAGCGCTGATCAGCGGGAATCGGGGGTGCGGCGCGAATCAGATAGCTGGGATCGATGTACTTGAGGGTCACCGGTAGTGGTCCGGAGGCGAATCGGGCCAGCAGCTGATCTTTGAGGAACAGACCGATGTCCCCCAACTTACGGTTACCGGAGGCGTCCTCTTCCCGGCCGGCGGTTTCGAACAATTCCTGGCCGGCGCCCTCGGCCACCACGATCACCGCATGGCGGCGATGATGTAACCGCTGTTCCACCAGATCGAAAAGTCCCCCAGGCCCCTCAAGGCCAAATGACACCTCCGGGATGAGACAGAAATTGGCCTGGCCGGAGGCCAAAGTGGCTGCCATGGCGATGAACCCCGCATTTCGGCCCATCAGCTTCACCAGACCGATCCCGTACGGAACCCCTTCCGCCTCCACACGCACTCGGTTGATTGCCTGTGCCGCCTCCTCCACCGCGGTGTCGAAGCCGAAGGTTTTGAAAACGAAAGGAATATCGTTGTCGATGGTCTTTGGCACGCCGATGATGGCCAGCTTGAGCTTGCGCCGCCGGGCCTCCTGCCAGATGGCCGACGCGCCGCGCATGGTTCCGTCGCCGCCGATGGTGAACAACACCTGTATACGGTGGCGAATCAGCGAATCCACCAGCGTTTCGGTGGATGGCGAGCCACGGGATGAGCCCAGACAAGTACCACCCTCAGAGCGAATGCGATTCACACCGTCCGGCGTCAATGGGATCGGACGCTCACCATCCGGACCCAGACCATGATACCCGTACCGGATACCGAGAATGCTCTGGCACCCGTACAGGTACCAGAGCTGCATCACGATTCCGCGCACCACCGCGTTCAACCCAGGTGCCAAACCACCGCATGTGACAATGCCCGCGCGGAGCCGGGTCGGGTCGAAGTAGATCTTGTGCCGCGGGCCGGCCAGCTCAAAGCTGTTGGCCGCATCAGCGGTGTACGCCGCCTGATCCGAGGTCCGAAAATAGGGATCGATCAGCAGCCGCCGACTGTCCTCAACATATTTGACATTGCCCTGGCGCAACATTGGGCTGACCCTGAGACAGGGCCCAATGGCCTCCACGGCGAAACGACCGTTCAGACTCATACCGCCTCCGTATGCATCTGCAGAATCATTGGGAATCGGTGGGGATGTCTTTCCCTGGCGCAGACTCAACCCGGCTCAGCTCGATAGGCTTGCCGTGTTCGGTTGCACGCGCCGCCCGGTCCCAGTCCTGCTTGCGCTGTATCAACTCGTCCATGCCAATAAGGGCCTTCGATGCACACATCTGTTCCAGCGTCCGCAGCCAGGCGCTGTAGTAAATCTCGTCCACGTCATCCGATTGAGCGTCATTCGCCACCAGTTCGCGGCTCAGGGCATCGGCCCATTCCTGCCAGGTAAAATGACCTGCGGCGTGAAGGGTCAGGGTCATGGAAAAGGCCTGCGCCTGCCAGGGTTCGGCAAACGGTCTGTGCCCCGCGCGTGCGCCGTCGAACAAGCGCTGAAGATCGGATTCCACGCCGGACTACTCCTCGGTTCCGTCTGGTTCAGCCGTCAGATAACAATCCCACAGGTCGACATGGACACGATCTGCGTCAGGCGCCTCGGGCCCCCATAGTTCGACACCGGTGAAGCGCACGCTGTACACATGCTGCGGACATTCCCCGAGCCCGTGGGCGTTGCTGTCGGGCAGGACGAACAATCCGTGATCACGATCTACGACGCCGCAACGGCCTCGGACGTAGCGGGGCATGCGGGTATGTCCATAAGGGTGCAGATTCAGCACCCGAACGCGATCACCCCTTGCAAAACGGGGGGGCTGTCCATCGCTCCGGCGCGCCGTGGCGCCGCGCCGGAGCACGGCATCGACCTGATCTGCTTCAAGACGCTTCATGGTGGGGCGGCGAACGCAGTTCGTCCTCACGGACCGAGATTTCGGCCGCGCTGACCAGACCGCGCTCAGCCATCAAATGCTCGAGACCATGCAGCCAGTGCTCGTAGTAGCTGCTGAGCAGATAGTCGGATGGGGGCATCCGTTCCCGGGCGTATCGGCTCATATCCAGATTCCATTCGCCTCGGGCCCCCATGGCCAGGGTCAGGGCAAAGGCCCGACGCTCCCACTCTTGCTGGAACACGGCTTCCTCCGGATTCCGGTCAATGGGACCGAATCCGTCCATGCCCCCCAGGTCGTGCATCCCGTTCATGTATCCGTGCTCTTCGATCCCGGCACCACCCCGGCGCCGATCATCGAATCCCGTGTCACCAGTTCGGCCAGTTCCTGCTCGGACAAGCGTTCCGTTCCGTCCGGCCGTCGGGGTAGAACCAGATAGCGCAATTCGGCGGTGCTGTCCCACACCCGGACCTCGACTCCATCGACCAGATCAACGCCGAACTCTGCCAGAACCTTGCGGGGTTCACGTACGGCCCGAGCCCGGTAGGGGGCAGCCTTGTACCAGACCGGTGGCAGTCCCAACACCGGCCACGGGTAGCATGAACACAGGGTGCACACCACCAGGTTGTGGACCCGCTCGGTGTTCTCTACCACCACCATGTCCTCTCCCTGACGGCCTTCGAAGCCCATTTCGGCAATGGCCGCCGTGGCGTCACGCAACAGACGACTGCGGTAGCTGGGGTCGGTCCAGGCGCGGGCCACTACCCTGGCGCCGTTTCTCGGGCCGACCTGGTTTTCGTAGGTGTCAATCAGGAGATCGAGCGCAGCCGGATCCACCAACCCCTTCTCGATCAGCAGGGACTCCAGTGCCTTGACCCGCAATACGGGATCCGGTAGCGGCGCGTTATGCTGATGCTTGGACATGGATAAGCGCTCTCTCGGTCAGTCCGTCACAGTTTAGCCGAGGCTGCGGCCGGCTGCGCAAGGGCGGGCGCTAAATCGCGTCGGCAAAGTAGCGCATGTGATGTGCTGCCTGATCCTCCGGGTAGGTGTAGTCACGGCCCACGGGGCAGGCGCGTCGAGCCCGACAACCCAGGCCAAGGCAGTCGTTGTTGACAACGGATCGCACATGCTCGCGGCATGCCGCCACGTCATAATTCGCCTCGGTGAACGCTTCCACCGGGCAAGTTTGCAGACACGGTTTGCCGGTACAGCTCGAGCAGGGGCTGTCGCCCGCGTGACTGGCATAAGGCAAGACCGTATCGTGCAGGACGAGTGCGCCGCGATAGGCGTGCCAGGTCCCGTAGCGTGGGTGAATTAATGCGCCCAGCGGTGAAGGGTATACCGCTTCCGCGCGGCGGGCCCACCGCTGGAACGGCCACCAGGGCGGACCGTCGAAAGGAAACACTGATCGTGCCTGGAACGCGTCGGCCAGGCCGTTGATTGTGTCTCGACTCCAGCTGTCCAGGGGATTGGCCGAGTGGCGCGGCATCTCGCGTCGATATGCGCGCCACATTTCAGGCCCGACGTTGCCGATCAAGATCAGTGTCCCAGTTCCCAGACCGTCCTCGGCTTGCAGAGGGCAGCACCCACGCAGCTTCAGCCCCACATCGTTTGTCGCTGCTTCGAGGGCCGCGAGCAGCGTGCTGCCCGCGGGCTTCTGTCGACGTTTCACGCAGCTGCGAGTCCGATTATTCAACCGTAATGGTGATGCGCTCGGACATGACCGGCGGATCATGGGGAATGTGGTTCATGTCGCCCAGAAGCAGCTGCAACGTGTGCTGCCCCGGCTCCAACTCCACCATGATTTCGGTTTGCCCGCCACCGAAATGTCGGTGCTGGTCGTCCGCCGGAATCGGTTGATTCGAGGCCGGTGGCTGATCCACGTCGATGAGCAGGTGATGGTGGCCGGTATTGGGCTTGTCGACCCCAGCCGGTGCTACGCCCATCCCGGCGAGCCCGAACTGCACGGTTACCTCGCGTCCGGTTACCGCTCCGTCGGCGGGCGAAATGATGTACACGCCGGCGCCCTCCGGCGCGCTCGTTCGGGGCAATTCAGCCGCCTGTACCAGGGCGCCGAACGCCAATATCGTTATCATCAGTACCGTACGCATGCATCCCATGAATTTTCTCCGTCCCGTTTAATTGGCTTACCGAAGCTCCGACAGTATAGAAGCGCCTGCGTTCGGCATTCTGCTCTCTGCCACAAACGATGCGCCGCCGGCGCCATTTAACGCATACGGCTTTCGAGAGATTCCCAACGTTCGTAGGCGCTTGCCAACTCGGCTTCCAGACGCGCCAGTTCGCTACGTCGTCGCGCTACCTCATCCGGGTTGCCCTGATAGGCGGCCGGGTCCGCCGCTTCGGTATACAAGCGGGTTTGCGCCGTTTCCAACGCCTCGATACGCGACGGCAGCTGATCCAGTTCGCGCTGATCCTTGTAGCTCAACTTCCGGGGTTTCGCCACCGTAGAGGGCGATCGAACCGGCCTTTTTTCCAGGCCCGACGCTGCCGTCGAATCGGCCTCGCGCTGTCTCACCCACTCGTCATATCCACCCACGTACTCCCGCACCCTACCCCCACCCTCAAAGGCGATCACACTGGTCACCACATTGTTGAGAAAAGCACGATCGTGGCTGACCAGCAGGACCGTGCCGTCGAATTCCATCAAACGCTCTTCCAGCAGCTCCAGCGTTTCGATGTCCAGGTCATTGGTGGGTTCGTCCAGCACCAGTACATTGGCTGGCCGGGTGAACAGTTTTGCCAGCAACAGGCGATTGCGTTCTCCCCCGGATAGCGCACTCACCGGTGAGCGAATCCGCTCAGGGGGGAACAAAAAGTCTTGCAGGTAGCTGATGACATGACGCGGCTGGCCGCCCACCTCTACCTGTTCACGACCGCCGGCAACGTTGTCCAGTACGGTGGCGGTTTCATCAAGTTGCTCGCGATGCTGGTCGAAATAGGCAACCGACAGACGGGTGCCGAGCCGCACTTCACCCCGATCGGGGTGCAAGGTGCCCAAGAGAATGCGCAGCAAAGTGGTTTTCCCGATCCCATTGGGTCCGATGATTCCAATGCGGTCACCCCGCATCACAGTGCAGTCCAGATCCCGAATGACGGGTTCCGCCCCATACGCGTGGCTAACCCCCACCAGTTCCACCACCTGTTTACCCGAGGCCTCAGCCTCTCCGATGTTGATGCGTGCAGTGCCCGTTCGAACTCGTCTGGCCGCCCGGGCTTCACGCATGACTTTCAAGGATTTGACCCGGCCCTGATTCCGGGTTCGCCGCGCCTGGATGCCCTGCCGAATCCACACCTCCTCCTGGGCGAGCTTCTTGTCGAAGCGCGCGGCCGCCGCGGCCTCCGCCTCGAGCTGGGCCTGCTTTCGTCCCAGGTAGGTCTGGTAATCCCCGGGCCAACTGGTGAGATGTCCCCGGTCCAGCTCGACGATACGGGTCGCCAGTCGATCCACGAAGGCGCGGTCATGGGATACGAACAACACACCACCGCGAAACTCAGTCATGAACGATTCCAACCAGGCTATACCATCGATGTCCAGATGGTTGGTCGGCTCGTCCAGTAACAGCAGATCGGGTTCCGAGACAAGTGCACGGGCCAACAGCACGCGGCGTTTCTCGCCACCGGAAAGGTCGGAATAAAGGGCGTCAGGGCCGATTCCGACCCGGCCAAGTATTGCTTCCACCCGCGGCTTGACCGACCATCCACCGGCATGCTCGAGGGCGTGCTGGGCCGCATCCAACTCCGGGATGGCAGCGTCGCCAGAGGCCACGCTGAGACTGATCCGGTGATAGTCCCGCAACAGCTGGCCAGTTTGTCCCAGGCCGCCGACCACAACGTCGAAAACGCTGCCCTCCATGGGCTCCACCACGGTTTGACTCAGCTTGGCAATACGCAGTCCCTGTCGCCGTTGGACCCGTCCGTGGTCGGGGACCAGTTCACCTGCGACCACCGCCAATAGAGATGATTTTCCGGTGCCGTTTCGGCCGACCAAGGCAACCCGTTCACCCGCCTCCACCGCCAGCGCCAAGCCGGTCAGCAGATCTGGACCGCCGAAACCCAGTTGAACATCGGTCAATCTGATCAGCGCCATGGTCTAGGGCCTGTTAACACAATGCGGACGCCCAGCGTTGGCCCTCAAATCAGGCCAAGCAAGGCGCGCAGAGCGCAGTTTGGTTATTCCGAATGAGCGATGTGCAACGCTGCATGGCCTGATTTGAGGGCCAACCCGAAGGGACAGACCCCATTTTACGCAGGCCCGCGTTGCAGGTTCGCTCATGCACGGCAGGTACACAGCGCTCACTGCGCTTTGTCCTGCAAAAAATGGGGCTCTGTCGATGGGTATCCGCATTGTGTAAACGGGCCCTATTCCTGTCTCAAGTTGCTGTCGAGATCCACCAACGCCGGGCAATGATCACTGGGGGTTCCACGGTCCGCATCGCGATCCACGTCGTCATAGTCGATCAGTGCAAAGCTGTTGCGGTCAACCCAGCGCCAAGCGCGTTGATCGAACACCATGAAGTCGATGGGATGCGGATGGTAACGCGGCGTGCCATGCCAGCAGTTCGACCGGGTGCCAAAGGGAAGCCGCCACAGTTCGAGTTCGGTGGGCTCCCGGTCGTCTATGTCCCGCCAGAAATGATCCCGCCCTCCGTGCACGTCGAACGCCCTGTTGAAGTCTCCCAACACCACCAGCGCATGTCCCTGGGCCACACGCTGGTCGATCCAGCGTTCCAGACTGGGGACCTGCGCAGACAGTATCCGGCAGGCAGTCGAACGCGGGCGTATCAGAGCGCCGGCAAAGCAGCCGGACTTGAGATGGACCGACAACAGGTGCAATGGCTCACCGCGCCAATTCACAACCAGCTCCAGCCCGTGCCGCGTGCGATAGCCGTTGCCGAGGGTCACCCCCAGCGAAGGCACGTCTTCGACCGAGATCAGGTCCACCCGCTTGCGTCGCACGGCGAATGCAGTGTAGATGCGGTCGGTCTGCCTCTGCCGGCTCAAATCGGCATAGTACCGTCCCGATAGATGGATCTCATACTGGGAAGGCGGGAACAGCATGGCGACCGCGTCCGGGCCGGAAACCTCCTGCAGCGCAATCACGTCGGCGTTCAGGCGCCTGGCATAATCGGCCAGGATTTCAAAATCCGCCGCACTGCGCGCCGGCGCGCCAGGACGCAAAGGCGCCCCCACCACGGAATGAAGATTGTTCAAATTCCAGGTGGCGATACGCAATCGATCTGCGTTTGCGCTACAGCAGACGACGGATAACAGCAGCCACATCAACCAGCGGATTCCGCCAGTCGTTTCCGATGTCCGGGTCAAATCCGATCACTCCCAATCGTCGCCCAAGAAGGATGGCGCGCGACTATAATCTGCGACGCCGCCGTGTGCCCGTTGACGCTGGCTGCGGCCGATCCATAACACGATGACACCCCAGTCGGTTGAGGACCTGTCCATGTCGATAACCGCATCTGCACTGCAGCAGAAATTCCTGAGAATACGTGAAAATAAGCTGTTCGAGGCCCTGGTGATCACCATCATCGTGGTATCGGCGTTGGTTATCGGTGCCAAGACCTATGACATGCACCCTACTGTTTACCGCCTGTTCACGGTGTTGGACTGGGCCATCACTGTGTTCTTCCTGGTGGAGATTCTGATCCGCATGGCGGCCGAGGGTGGGCTGCGGGCGTTCTTTCGCAAGGGTTGGAACATATTCGATTTCGTCATTGTGACCGCCAGCCTGATTCCCTTCGACGAGAGTGAGATGGCGCTGTTGGGGCGGTTGCTTCGAATATTCCGGGTGCTTCGGCTGGTGTCGATTATCCCGGAACTGCGGGTTCTTCTGGATGCATTTTTCCGGGCAATTCCCCGTTTGGGCTATGTCTCGCTGCTGATGTTCATCATTTTCTACATCTACGCTGCCATGGGCAGCATTTTCTTCGCCGCCATCAACCAAACGCTGTGGGGCAACATCTCGGTTGCCATGTTGACACTGTTTCGAGTCGCGACCTTCGAGGACTGGACCGATGTCATGTACGAGACCATGGCAGCTTACCCGCTGAGTTGGATGTTCTACCTGAGTTTTATTTTCATCATCGCTTTTGTCTTTCTAAACATGATGATAGGCATCGTGCTGCAAACGCTGCAGCGTGAGTTTGAACGCAGCGCGCTGGAAAGTGGTGAAGGTGAAGCCGCCGAGGTTCACTGGATCCGCGAACATACGCAAACCATAGAACTGCGCCTTGCCCGAATCGAGCAGGCCCTGACCGGTGGCGTTCAGACCGCGGACCCGGGCGAATCCCCGCCCCCGCGCTGACGGCTCAAGAATGGGGAAACCCTTGGTCAGTGCGACATGAGGACTGGAATTGTCATGTGATTGAGCAGATGCTCGGTGGCGCCACCGAGGACGTATTCGCGCATGCGAGAGCGTCCGTAGGCACCCATCACCAGCAGATCGATGCCCTCCGCAGCCACCGTCGACAGCAGCATGTCGCCCACCTCGATGTCGGTTGCGGTGCCGAACTCCGCCTCCACCTGAGTTCCGTGTCGCGCCAGATGCGCCGCGATATCGGCCCCAGGCAGGTCGCCATGACCCTTCAACTTGTCCTTGCCCTTTAGCGCCAGCACGCGAACGCTATCGGCCTGATTCAGAATCGGCAGGGCGTCGTTTACCGCCCGACAGGCTTCCCGACCGGCATTCCACGCCACCAGCACACGCCGGCCCACCGAGGTGTAGCGCCAAGCGTAGGGCACCACCAGCACGGGGCGGCCGGATTCCATTACCAACCGGTTTGGCAGGTCTGTGGGCACGCTGCCGTCGTTGTGTTCCCGGTCCGTTTGCCCCACCACCAGCAGGTCTGTGTAAAAGGCATGGGTGCGCACGATCTCGGTCACATCGGCGCGCGCCTCGGTGTTGTCGATCAAGCGCCACTCATGGCTCAGCCCTGCCTCCGAGGCGCGTTTCTCAAAAATCTCCCGCAGCCTCTGTGCCCGATTCTGCAATCGCGCCACTTCCCGTTTCACCAACTCCGTGGGCACGAAGGTCGGCGTATTGGCCAGAGTCACAACGCATAGACCGGTCAAGCGCGCGCCGTGGCGGACGGCCAGATCCACGGACAATGCCAAACATTTCTCGCATTGCGATCCGTAGTCCAGATGAA
>JAHEDQ010000348.1 GCA_024641125.1 Candidatus Competibacteraceae bacterium
CCGCGGCGATGTTGCTGCCCGAGTTGGCGTCGATCACGGCGCGCAAGTCCTCCGGCAGCGACTCGTAGCGCTCCTTGTTCATGGCGAACAGAAATACCGAAGTGCCGAAGCGATCCCCGTTGGCGGCTTCGATCGAGTAATCGGTGAGTTCTTGTAACTTCAGAGGCGGCACGATCTCAAACGGCACCAGCGCCCCGTCCACCACGCCCTTGGACAGGGCCTGGGGCAGGGCCGGAACAGGCATGCCGACCGGCTCGGCGTCCAGCGCCTCGATCAGCCAGGCGCCGGTGCGGGAAGGTGTGCGCAGTTTCAGACCCTTCAGATCCGCCACCGAGTCGACCGGCTTGTCCACCATGTGCAAGGCATTGCCCGCGTGCACGTGCAGCAACAGCAGCTTGATGTCCGGATAGTCCGCGGACACCGCGTCCAGCATGTCCTGTATGGCCAGGGTGGTGGCCAGGGACGAGCCACGATGCACGGTCGGCAGTTCGAACACCTCGGAGCGTGGAAACACGCCGGGGGTATACCCGATCAGGGTCCAGACGATGTCCGCCGAGCCGTCGCGCAGTTGCCGGTACAGTTCAGGCGGCTTGCCGCCCATGGACATGGACGGAAATATTTCCACCGCGATGCGCCCGTCCGATTGCTGCGTCACCCGTTCCGCCCAGGGCATGATCAGTTTCTGGTGGGTCATGGACTTGGGGCTGAGGAAGTGATGCAGGGTCAGGGTTTCCTCGGCCGCCTGGACCAGTCCGCTGGTCGTCAGGAGTGCCAGGCTTGCCAGAATGACGCGGATCAGGTGCATGGTGCCGTCTCCAATGTGAAGGGTTATTCGAAGGTTCAGGCTCTGGAGTCTGAACCCATGGGCCCGATGATGCCAAGGGTCCGACGATGGTCGTTATGGCCGGCCGGCACGCAATCCAGCTCTATCGGCTTGAGAAGCATAGGCCTGGTTCCCGCCCAGTGCTCGTCTACACTCAGCGAAACACCGCGTCGTTGATGACGCAACCTTGTTCAGCCCTGTCTCGGGAGCCCGTATGAACGCCGATGAGAAGCTTGCCCGCCTCCGAGAGAAGTACCGGAACGCGAAAGGCGGTGATGCCTTCAACTCCGAATCCCAACGGGTGGCTGACGCCCTGTTCAGCAACAGCGAGCAGCGCAAGTTTCCCTATGCCGGCATTCCCACGCTGCTGGATGCACCCTATCGACCTCAGTCGTCCGAAGCAGATGACTTCGTGGATCTCGACATCGCCCTGGTGGGCGTGCCCATGGACCTGGGTGTGACCAACCGGTCGGGTGCGCGCTTTGGCCCGCGTGCGGTGCGGTCACTGGAACGCATCGGTCCCTATAACCATGTTTTGAAATGCCTGCCCATGTCGGAACGGCGGGTGGCGGACGTGGGCGATGTGCCGTTTCGCTCCCGCTACAGCCTGGAACATTCGATCGAGGACATTGAGGCTTTTTACACCCGCATCGCCGGTGCCGGCGTGAGGCCGGTCAGCATTGGCGGCGATCATTCGGTCACCTATCCCATCATGAAGGCACTGGGTCGCGATCGCCCCCTGGGAATGGTGCACGTGGATGCGCATTGCGATACCGGCGGCGAGTTCGAGGGCGCCAAGTTTCACCATGGTGGGCCTTTCCGCCATGCGGTACTGGATGGCGTGCTGGATCCGGAACGCTCGGTACAGATCGGCATCCGCGGTCCCACCGAGTTTCTCTGGGATTTTTCCTACGACGCCGGAATGACGGTCATCCACGCCGAGGAATTCCAGTCCATGGGTGTGGAAGCGGTCATCGCCAAGGCCCTGGATGTGGTGGGGGACGGTCCGGTGTATGTGACCATCGATGTGGACGGCATCGACCCCGCCTTTACCCCGGGCACAGGAACCCCTGAGGTGGGTGGTTTGACACCCCGGGAAGTACAGGCCCTGTTGCGCGGGCTAAAAGGCCTGGACGTGGTGGGCGGGGACGTGGTGGAAGTGGCGCCTCAGTACGATGCCACCACCAATACCGTACAAGTCGGCGCGCAGATGCTGTTCGAGGTTTTGTGCCTGGTGTCCCTGTCCCGATTCTGATCCGTGTTCGGGCCCACCGTGGGGTATTCGCATAGTGCAGGCGCAAACCGGGCGCCGGCTGCGGCGCTCACCTCGACAAGCGGCCGGTATTTTTGATTCGTACGGGATTGTGTGATCCTGAACACGGCCTGCGCGTCCACGGTACCCCGCATATCGGAATGAGCGAATATCTGCTGTATTACTCTCCGGACAGCGCCAATCTGGTGGTCCGTGCGGCCCTCGAGGCCTGTGGCGCACCATATGCCGCCGAGTTGGTGGATCGCAGCGTCGGACAACAACGCTCGCCGGCCTATCTGAAGCTCAATCCCCAGGGCCTGATCCCCGTGCTGGTGCACGGCGAGACCGTCATCTTCGAGACCGCGGCAATATTATTGTATCTGGTGGACCGCCACCCCGGTTTGGGACCCGCCGTGGGCACGCAGGGGCGGCCGGATCTGTACCGCTGGCTGTTTTTTCTCAGCAACACCCTGCACGCTGATCTGCGGGTGATGTTCTATCCACAGCGCTACCTGACGCAGGAGAATGCTGTGCCAAGCTTGCGGGACGGCATCCGCAGCCGCCTGCTCGCGCACTTCAGTCTGTTGAATAGCCACATGGCGCGGCATCGG
>JAHEDQ010000183.1 GCA_024641125.1 Candidatus Competibacteraceae bacterium
CTTGAGTACCTTGCGGACCTTGTCCTCGGGCATTTCCATGCGTATGGCGAGTTCTTCCGGCGTGGGATCGCGGCCCATCTCCTGCAGCATCTGACGGGAGACACGATTGAGTTTGTTGATTGTCTCGATCATATGAACAGGGATACGGATCGTGCGCGCCTGGTCTGCGATGGAGCGGGTAATGGCCTGGCGTATCCACCAGGTCGCGTAGGTGGAGAATTTATAGCCCCTGCGGTACTCGAACTTGTCCACTGCCTTCATCAGGCCGATGTTGCCCTCCTGGATCAGATCCAGAAACTGCAAACCCCGATTGGTGTACTTCTTGGCGATGGAAATCACCAGCCGTAAATTGGCTTCTACCATCTCTTTCTTGGCGCGGCGGGCCTTGGCCTCCCCGATGGACATACCCCGGTGGATGTCCTTAATGGTGGCCACATGGAGACCTTCGCTTTCCTCGATGGCGGCCAGACGTTTCTGCAGGCGACTGATGTCGTCTCGAACCGCCTCTAGCCGCTCGGCCAGGGCCGGAATTTCCTTCATGCGTCCGTCGATCCACTTGGGATCCGACTCGTTGCCGGGAAAGCTGGTGATGAACTGCTTGCGGGTCATTCCGACATGTTCCACGCACAGGCGCAGCGCGCTGCGCTCCTGCAACCGGATCTGCTCGACCACGCCCCGCAGCCCTCCGGTCATGCGGTCTACAAGTTTGCTGACCAGGCGAAGGCTCTGGAACACTTCGCCGGCTTTCTTACGCAGCTCCGTGGCCTTCTTCGAGTTGGCTTTGCCGGCGGCTTTCAGGCTCTGATACTGGGCGTAAACCTTGGCCAGATCGCCGAATATGTCCGCCGCCTTGTCCGGGTCAGGACCGGTATCGACCACCTCTTCCTCTTCGTCCTCGTCGTCGCTTTCGTCGTCGGAGGCGTCTTCCGTACTGCCTGCTTCCGGCGCGGGCTTTGGCGGTGGCGGGACGATATCGATCTCGTCGGTGAAACCGGTGATGACGTCTGTCAGCCGTGCTTCGCCGGCCTGCACGGCGCTGTACTCCGCCAGCAGTATTTCCAGGGCGCGCGGAAACTCAGAAATACCGGCCAGGACCTGATTCATGCCCTCTTCGATGCGCTTGGCGATGGCAATCTCACCCTCGCGGGTCAGCAGTTCCACCGTGCCCATCTCGCGCATGTACATGCGCACCGGATCGGTGGTGCGACCAAACTCCGCATCGACGGCGGCCAGGGCGGCGGCGGCCTCCTCGGCCGCGTCGTCGTCGTCACTCACCGAGGCGTCGCTGAGCAGAAGCGCATCCGCATCCGGCGCAGATTCCATCACCTCGATGCCCATGTCATTGATCATCCCGATGATCTCTTCGATCTGGTCGGGGTCTACGATGTCATCGGGAAGATGGTCGTTGACCTCGGCATAGGTCAGGTAGCCTTGCTCTTTTCCGCGCGCAATGAGACTTTTGAGCTGCGAGGCTTTTTGTTCACTCATGTTGTGGGTCGACCTCGAAACAGATTCGCGGGGCGAAGGGAATCTGCAATGATGACATATTACTGAACATAGCATCAATCCACGGAGTCGCCCGACTCTTCGGATTGCCTTGGCATTTGTTTCAACGCGTCGCGCTCCTCTGCGCTCAACGTCTCGCCCCGTGCCAGCTTATCCAGCAGCGCATGCCGGCTGGTGTGGCGGGCTGTCAATCTCGACAGTGTGTCGTGCAGTTCCTCGGCCAGGTGCTCGTCGGGAATTTGCGGCGACCACTGCGCCAGCTTCGCCAAAGCATGCTCCTGGGGCGTATCGCGATACCTCTCCAAAATGGCCCCAGTGTGTATGTGGGGATTGGACCGCAGCATTTCAAGCAGTTCCAATAGCAGAGGGACGCCGCGTTCCGGTACCGTGCTTAACAGCTCAGGATCAGGCGCCTGTACCGCCAGTTCCGGTTTGTAGAGCAGCAAAGCGATCGCGTGGCGGACCGGTGTGCGGTTGACGTTTGTGCTGGGGATGGGTTTTGCAGCCGAACCAGCGTGCTTGTCCATCAGCAGCCGTCGCACCCGGTCGGCCGACATGTGGGTGAGGGTTGCGAGTCGTTCCACCATCAATTCCCAGAACGCGCCCCCGGGTACGCGGTTCAGCAGCGGTCGCGCGCGCTCCAGCATGCGCGCGCGACCATCCGGGGTGGCCACTTCAATTCCCTCACCCAAGGTTTGCAGCATGAAGTCCGACAGCGGCCGTGCCTGGTCCATGCGTGCTTCGAAGCCTTCGCGTCCCTCTCTTCGTACCAGGCTGTCCGGATCTTCGCCGTCCGGCAGGAACAGAAAGTGGGCCTGGCGGCCGTCGCGCATGACGGGCAGTGTGTTTTCCAGGGCGCGCCAGGCGGCATCGCGGCCGGCGCGGTCTCCGTCGAAACAGAACACAACGGTCGCCACTGTGCGGAACAGGGTTTCTATATGCTCCCGGGTAGTGGACGTGCCGAGGGTGGCCACCGCGTAGCCGATTCCGAACTGTCTGAGCGCCAACACGTCCATATATCCTTCGACCACCAGCATGCGCTCAAGTGCCCGCTCGCGATTCCTGACTTCGAAAAAGCCGTACAGTTCGCGACCTTTCTGAAACGCGGGCGTTTCCGGCGAGTTCAGATACTTTGGCGTGTCGTCGCCCAGCACGCGTCCGCCGAACGCAATGACCCGGCCCCGGCGGTCGCGGATCGGGAACATGAGCCGGTTGCGGAAACGGTCATAGACCCCGCCATTTTCCCGCTCGATCACCAGACCCGCCGCGATCATCTGTTTGTCCGACACGCCTCGCCCGCGCAGCGCGTTACAGAGGTTGTCCCAGCCCGACGGCGCGAAGCCGATACCCGCGTCCATCACCGCCTGGCTGCTGAGGCCACGGCTTTTCAGGTAATCCACCGCCCGGGCGCGCTCCGGATGGCTGCGCAGCTGGTGCTGGAACATGTCATTACAGACGTCGAGAATTTGATAGAGGTTTGGGTCGGTACGGGGTTTTGAGGGGGGAGACTGACGTGGAATCTCCACGCCTGCAATACGGGCCAGTTCCTCAATGGCCTCGACAAACGCCAGGTGGTCGTATTCCATCAGAAAGCCGATGGCGTTGCCGTGGGCTCCGCAACCGAAGCAGTGGTAAAACTGTTTGTTTGGACTGACGGTGAAGGAGGGGGACTTTTCGCTGTGGAACGGACAGCAGGCGGAGAATTCACGACCGGATTTTTTCAGCGGCACGCGCCCATTGACCACGTCAACCAGGTCTGTGCGGCCCAGCAGGTCGTCGATAAACGATTGGGGAATCAGTCCGCTCATCAAGGCCCTCGCAATACCCCTGCATCGGCGGGGTGGGTCGCGGGACTCAGACGGCCAGGCGCGCCTTGACCTGCTTGCTGACTTCCGCCATGTCCGCCCGTCCCTGAGCTTTTGCCTTGACAACGCTCATGACCCGACCCATGTCCCGCATTCCGCTGGCGCCGGTCTCGGCCACGGCCTGTTCCACCAACGCAGTCAGACTTTCGGAGTCAAGGGGTTCTGGCAGGTACTCAGCGATTACTGCCAATTCAGCCTGTTCGGTGGCGATCAGGTCTTGCCGGCCAGCCGTCTCAAACTGACTGATGGATTCCCTGCGCTGCTTGGCCATTTTCTCCAGCACGCCGACGATCAGTTGGTCATCCGCCTCTATCCGATCGTCCACCTCCCGCTGCTTGATGGCGGCCATGATCAGTCTAATGGCGCCCAGGCGCGACTTGTCGCGCGCCCGCATGGCGCTCTTCATGTCGTCCTGAATACGGTCCTTTAAGGGCACGGGCTGGAAATCTGGGGGAGGGCTTAGTACAGGCGCTGACGTCTTTGCTGCTCGCGCGAGAGCTTCTTCATGTGGCGCTTCACGGCGGCCGCTTTCTTGCGCTTACGCTCTTGCGTCGGCTTTTCGTAGAACTCGCGGCGGCGAATCTCCGACAGCACGCCCGCTTTCTCACAGGAGCGCTTGAAACGACGCAGCGCGATGTCAAACGGCTCGTTTTCCTTGACTTTCACAGAAGGCATTCAGTCTAAACCTCGGTTCTCGTTGGCCCGAATAAAGTGAGCCGCGGATTTTAGTCTGTGAGTATGGCAAATGCAAAGCCAGTTGCACGATGGATCAGATGCCGCCGAGAATGGGGTCATGCTTGTTCTTGGTATCGAAACCTCCTGCGACGAAACCGGCGTTGCGCTGTATGACGAACGCCGGGGTCTGTTGGCCCACGATCTCTACTCCCAGGTGGCCCTGCATGAAGGCTACGGCGGTGTGGTGCCCGAACTGGCGTCCAGGGATCACGTGCGCAAACTGGTGCCCCTTGTTGAGGGGCTGCTCGCGGCCGCCGATCTGTCTCCGGCCGACTTGGGCGGCGTCGCCTACACGGCGGGGCCCGGATTGGTGGGGGCATTGCTGGTGGGGGTGGCGTTCGGACGCAGTTTCGCCTGGGGGCTGGGGATTCCGGCGATTGGCGTTCATCACATGGAGGGGCACCTGCTTGCCCCGATGTTGGAAGACCAACGACCGGAATTCCCCTTCATCGCCCTGCTGGTCTCGGGTGGTCACAGCATGCTGGTCAAAGTGGAGGGAGTGGGGCGTTATCGAATCCTCGGGGACACGCTGGACGATGCCGCCGGCGAGGCGTTTGACAAGACCGCCAAACTTCTCGGGCTGGGATATCCGGGTGGGCCGGCTTTGGCGCGCCTGGCGGAACACGGCGACCCCGTACGTTTTCGTCTGCCTCGGCCAATGACCGACCGACCGGGACTGGATTTCAGTTTCAGCGGGCTTAAGACGGCGGTCGTGACCACCTGGTCCGCCAGCGACGGAACCGAGCAGGATAGGGCGGACCTGGCCCGCGCTTTCGAGGAGGCGGTAGCCGACACGCTTGTAATCAAGTGCCGCCGCGCGTTGCGCGAAACCGATCTGAAGGCGGTGGTTGTGGCGGGCGGCGTCGGCGCCAACCAGCGGCTCAGGTCACGGTTGCGGGATCTGGTCGATGAATTGGGTGCCCAAGTCTACTTCCCGCGACCGGATTTTTGTACTGACAACGGGGCCATGATCGCCTATGCCGGGTGCTTGAGGTTGCTGGCCGGCCAGCACGAACCCTTGGTGATACAGGCCCGGGCCCGTTGGACCCTGGAGAGTTTGAGTCCGGTCTAACCCTTACGGCCGATGTGGCTCTCGCGCCCCTCGCGCAGACGCTGAATGTTCTCCCGGTGGCGCCATATCAGTAGCGCCACCATGATCAGCATTGGGGGCAGGTAAGCCGCTGGGGCTCCCAACAGCCACATGAAAACGGGGCTGAGCACGGCCGCAACCAGCGCCGCTAGGGACGAGTAGCGGGTTATACCGGCCACCGCGGCCCAGGTGATCAGGGCGGCCCCGGCGGTTGGGAGCGACAAGCCCACGATCGCGCCGGCCGCAGTAGCGACGCCTTTGCCCCCCTGGAAACCGAAGAACACCGGATACAGATGTCCCATAAATGCGGCCAGGGCCACCAGACCCAGGGGCAGACCGGACACACCAAGACCGTGGGCGAGCAGAACCGGGATCAAGCCTTTCAGTAAATCCCCTACCAAGGTGATGATGGCTGCTTTCCTGCCCCCGATGCGCAGCACGTTGGTGGCGCCGGGGTTACCCGACCCGCCGATTCTGGGGTCCGGCAATCCCATCGCACGGCAGGTAATGATGGCGGTTGATACCGATCCGATCAGGTACGCGCCGATGATGGCGAAGGCGTCTGTGAACATCGCGGTATTTGATCTGCCGGTGAGTGCCCGGTCAAGCGGCCCCGTTGGTCCCTTGCACGCCAGCCGCTATAGTGCCGCCGAATCCTTCCCTTAGGAGCGCCCGTGGATATCATCTTTCTGAGCGATCTGAGGATCGAGACTGTCATCGGCATCTATGACTGGGAGCGCAAGATAAAGCAGACCGTTGCCATAGACCTGGAGATGGCAACCGACATACGGCGTGCTGCGGCCACCGATAGCATCGACGACACGCTGAACTACAAAGCCATCGCCAAGCGCCTGATACAGTTCGTGGGTGAGAGCGAGTTCCAGCTGGTGGAGACCCTGGCGGAAAAGGTGGCCGAGATCGTCCTGAACGAATTCCATGTGCCCTGGGTCAAAGTGCGACTGAGTAAGCCAGGCGCGGTGCGGGGCTCCCGCGACGTCGGTATTCTGATAGAACGGAGCGCGGCGAACTGAATATGGCCAGAGTTTTTGTCAGTGTCGGCAGCAACGTCGACCCCGCCGACAATGTGAAGAGTGCCGTCAGCATGCTACGGGCGCGCTTCGGGCGTGTGCAGCTGTCGAATGTGTACCGTACCGCGCCGGTGGGGTTCGAGGGGGACGATTTCTACAACTTGGTCGCCGCCTTGGACACCGATGAGGATGCCCATGAGGTGGCGGAGGCTCTGCGCGCTGTCGAGGACCGTCACGGGCGGGTACGAACTGGCAACAAATGGGGGCCCCGAACCCTCGACTTGGACCTGCTGCTCTACGATGATCTGGTTCTAGAGGGGGCGCCGCTCGCCATCCCCCGGGATGAAATCACAGAGTATGCTTTCGTGCTAGGACCGTTGGCCGAGTTGGCCGGCAGCCGCAAGCATCCGGTGCTGGGCACGACTTTCTCCGAGCTATGGCGCAGTTTTGACGGCGCCGACAGGGCACTTGAGCCAGTTAATCTGAGGCTCTAGAAGGCTATGCGGGAAGCGCTGTAACCCAGAGCCAGTTTACAAGCCCGGCATCAAAGCTCAAATCTCGCCCCAGCCTCGACGTTTCTTCCAGCGCATTCTCGGCAGTACCAGACCCAGAATCATGCCGCCGAGCAATACACCGGCGCCGGCCACGAACCAATCCCGATCCCGTCGATCGCCTAAGGTGGCATTCTCTTGACGCGCGAGCTGCATCTCGCGTTCCATCTCCACTACCTTGACCTGGAGTTCCTGGTTTTGCTCCTCAATGGCCAGCGTTGCCGCCGCTGTGCGGCGGATTTCGGCCAATTCGGTGGTGAGCTGCTGGTTTTGCTGCTCCAGTTCGTTCCGGGCCGAGGTGACGCTCTGGCCCGCGCTGCGCACCTCCGTCAACTCGCCGCTGAGGGTTTCGTTCTCCGTTCTGATCCGCTCCACTGCGGAAAGCGCCGCATCGAGCTGAGTGCGCGCCGCCGGCTCGTCCATGAGGTATCGGGCCAGTATCCAACCCTCGCCACCGCCGTCCAGCTGCACCCGACTGTAGCCTTCGGATGATTCCAGGATTGTGACAGGCGTACCGCTCTCCAGCATGCGCACAATCCGGTGGCCGGTGCTTGGGCCGGAGCGGACCTCCAGCTTGAGTTGATCGGTAACGTACCGGGTCGTCTGCGCCGGCGCGGTGGCGCTGAGCAGGGCGAGAAGAAATAACAACAGAGTTTTTTGCATGGACGTTGATTCGGTGAAGTCTGTCTGGGAAGCGCCACAGTTTAGAAGATCCGGCCCCGAATTGTGCAAGTCCTGTGTTGGAAGGTGTGTCACATCGACGTCGAGCGCCCGCCGTCCACGGCGATGATCTGCCCGGTGATGTATGGGGCGTCGGCCAACAGGAAGTGCACAGCCCGGGCAATGTCAGCCGGCTCGCCGCAGCGGGCCAACGGCGTTCGGTTCAGAATTCGGGTCTGATCATTCGAGGATTGGCCTTGTTCGGGCCACAGGATGGCACCCGGCGAGACACCGTTCACCCGGATTGTCGGGCCGAGCTCGCGGGCCAAGGACCGGGTCAGCATGGCCAATCCGGCCTTGGCGGCGGAATACACAGGGTGCTCATCCAGCGGCCGATCGGCATAAATGTCGACGATGTTCACGATTGCCCCGTTGCGGAGGGCAAGCGCCGGGGCTGCGGCCTGGCTCAGAAAGAACGGCGCCTTCAGATTGGCGCCCATCAAATCCTCCCACTGGTGTTCTGTTACGGCGCCGACTGGCGTTGGATAGAATGTCGAGGCATTGTTGATCAGGGCATCCAGGCCGCCAAAACAGGATAACGAGTGCGCCACCAATTCCGGCAGCGCCGCCACCCCTGTCAGGTCGGCTGCCACGGTGCTGGCGGAGCCGGGTCGCCGCGCGTTGAACTCGGCGCACAGTGCCCCGGCTTCGGCGGACGACGCCCGATGGTGCAGCACCAGGTTCATGCCGGCCCAGTGCAGGTAGTCCGCTATGCAGGCGCCAATGCGGCGTCCAGACCCGGTGATCAAGGCGGTTTTGCCCGCAAGTGCGCCTGGTTTATGATCCAACGTCCCGCCTCGCTCAGTCTGTGTTGTGGCACTCTAACCTGATATGAATTCAGCGCCGAAGTTCCTGTGCCATCACTCGCCCCCGCTGGAGTGCGCGGACGGCGCGTGTGCACGCCACTGATCGGGGCCGCCAAGCCATGACCGCAATCCGCGATCTGCCGGTACCCGATGCAGAGGCTGCCCGGCGCAGCGAGCAACTCGAAACCGTGATCCGAGACGCCATACGCGCCGCGGGCGGTGCGCTGGGTTTCGACCGGTTCATGGATGCGGCGCTGTATACGCCGGGTCTTGGGTACTACGTGGCGGGGGCCCGCAAGTTTGGCCCGGGTGGGGATTTCGTTACCGCGCCGGAACTGACTTCGCTGTTTTCCCAGTGCCTGGCGCAGCAGGTGGCGGAGGTCTTGCGGGAAGGCGGTGACACCGTGCTGGAACTGGGCGCGGGGTCCGGCGCAATGGCTGCCGATCTGCTGGCTGAGTTGGCCCGATTGGAGTCCCTCCCTGCGCACTACGCGATCCTGGAGCCCAGCCCCGAGTTGCGGCTCCGGCAGCGGGAGACCCTGGCAACCCGTGCGCCCCGGTTGTTGCGCAGGGTGACCTGGTTATCCGCGCTGCCGGACGAGCCCATTGGCGGTGTCATTCTGGCGAATGAAGTGCTGGACGCGATGCCGGTGCGTCGGTTTCGGGTGACCGAGTCCGGGGTCCGGCCGGTGGGGGTGTGCTGGCGGGAACCGGGTTTCGATTGGCGCTTGCTGGCCACCGATCCGGATTTGACCCACGCTATCCATGCCCTGCAGGCTCGGCTTGCCGCGCCGCTGCCAGCGGGCTACGAGTCTGAGTTCAATCCCGCGCTGGGGCCATGGATCGGAAGTCTGTCCGATGCACTTGGCCGGGGTCTGGTGTTGCTGATCGACTATGGCTATCCCCGTGCTGAGTACTACCATAGTCAGCGCAGTGCGGGCACCGTGGTATGCCACTACCGGCAGCGGGCCCATGACGATCCGCTGATTTACCCCGGCATCCAGGACATCAGCGCCAGTGTGGATTTCACCGCTGTGGCTGACGCCGCCCTGGCATCGGGTTTGGATCTGTTGGGCTACACCACCCAGGCATGGTTTCTGCTGAATACGGGGCTCGACGCGCGCCTGACGGTTGAACCGTCCGACGATCCGTTTGGCCAGGTCCAGCGGGCACGCCTCGCCCAGACCCTGATCATGCCCGGT
>JAHEDQ010000349.1 GCA_024641125.1 Candidatus Competibacteraceae bacterium
ACCGTCCCGCCAGGTCCACATTACTCCATGTCGCTGGCAACCGCCCAACCGAGCCCCTGCCCGCATCAGTCACCTTGCAGCATGGTCTCGTGTGACTTCCGTCCAATCAATCAAATAACGCCCGCTGCGGTGGCGCCCGGCAAGGCGGCAATCGGGTACCTGGGGATTCAGATGCTTTTGCATCCAGATGGCTCATAATCTTCTCGATGACATCGGGATCTTCAATACAGGCGATGATCCGCATCGCACCGCCACACACCGGACACACCTCAACATCGATACTGAACACGCGCTTCAGGCGTTGCGCCCAAGTCATCGATGCCCGGCGCTCAGCAAGCGTCGCTTCATCACCCGTTGCCTCCTGCGCGCCAAGCTGCGCCCTTCGTCCAGGCACCACTCGGTCGCGGTACCGGCTGTTCGGGGCGAAAACACCATGGAAACGGGTCAGGTTGGCACGTGGTGGCGGCACCAGGGCCGCCAATTTGGCAATAAAGTCCAGCGGGTCAAATATGACGTGCGTGGTGCCGTCGCGGTACGGTGTCTTCAGCTCATACCGCACATTGCCATTCGAGGTGAGTGAAAGGCGCTTTTCCGCAACGGCCGGCCGGCTGATATACCGACAAAGACGTTCCAGTTTCTGGCGTTCATCCGCACGCGCGACCACGCCAGCATGTAATGAAAACCCAGCCACCTTGCCAGCGCCAGCCTCAAACGCGTCATCGATCGCCGGCAACGTCTGCAGCGTGAACACCTTGCGTCCCCGTTGCCGTCCGACCGCAACCCGGTAGGTGATCGAGGCACCCTGCAGTTGCGCCATCGAGCCGGACTCCAAATCAGCGCCCGCCAAATAGCTGCTGTCAGCGTCACGTTCCAACAGGCCCGCCATCGGCAACGAGGTCTGCGGCCGCGATGGTGCCGTGGCGGGAAGCGCATTGGGGGCGGCAGTCGGAACCGCGCTCAATACCGGTGCCAAGATCCCTGTTGAATCGTCACTCCCCAAGCCCGCTTATGAGGATGACGAACCACGCCGCAGGCACCCGCATTACCACTTCTGCCCGCCCGGTCAGGCCAAGAAAGGGCGTTGCTGATGAGCCAAGGTAAGGCGCACACCGCAGGTAATCACAGGGATATCGAGATCTGCCGCATTCGTAATCAGGCTTCCATGCCCGCCTTTAATCGACTGGTGCAATTTTCAGGTTAACCTTCCTCCAGGGCGGCCAGTTCGTTCGAGGCCCGTCGCAACTTGCTGGATACCACCCTGGCAAGGTTAGAGAGCAACTTGACCGCGAGCTCTGGTCTTTTTTCCTTGATCGCCTGGAAATCATCTGCGGACAAGCTCAATACATCCACGACACCGTCCGCCGACGCGCTTGCCGAACGCTCCCGCTGATCCAGCATCGCCAGTTCGCCAACCACGCTGCCAGGCCCATAGGTGAAGACACGCTTGACCAGGCCATTCGACCCGGTCTCCTGTCCGATGGTGACCGAACCACTCAGAACCAGCAGCATCGCGCTATCGCGATCCCCTTCCCTGAAGATCACATCGCCTGCCACGTAGCGCGAGGGAATCATGCGCTGCCTGAGATACGCCACTTCCCGCCCGTCCATTCCAACCGTCAGCGTGCTGTTCTCGAACAGCGCCTCTTCGTCCGAACCCAAAGGAGACTCAGCGCGTACAAGGATGTCTTCTTCCACCCATTCGAGCGCCTCGTCGATGGTCGGAAAGAAACATTCCCTACCCAGAACACCGGCGACCCCCATAAAATCCAGGAACTGCCAGATCGACTGTGTTTCGGGCAGGTTGCTGATAAGGAAATGTCTACCTTCCTTCTGCATCAGCGATTTCAACTGTGGAAGCATCCGAGTCCCCGTACTGTCGATGTCGGTGACCCGCTTCATGTCGAGAATGAGGTAGCGGATATCAGCGGACGCCTTGTCCAGTTCGGCTATCAGCTTGTCGCCCGATCCGAAGAAGATCGGCCCCTGCAACTCGAGCACCAGGATCTGCTCACCTGATCCCCCCAGGTACCGCTCCTGTGCCGGGCTGCGCATTTTCCGCGAACGGACTGCACGCCCATCATAGCGGCGTCTGACCAGCGTGTTACCCATGCGGGCGATAAACAATGCGGAGGCAGCGACGATGCCGACTCCCACCGCAACCATCAGGCTGACGCTCACCGTGATGATCGCCACGACCAGGGCCACAGCAAGATCGAGAAACACTTCTCGCCGGTGCTTCACCTGGGCCTTGAGTTTGCGCGCAAGGCTGATGGTCCATCCATCGAAAAGATCGAACCCGACGAACATCAGCATACCGGCGACGGCCGCCAGCGGTAAGACACCCATCAGCGGTCCAAGGGCCCAGAAGAAAGCGAACACGAAACCGGCTCCCAGCATGCCGGACAAGCGGGTCCTGCCACCCGCCTTGAAATTGGCCTGTGAGCGTGGCACCGAACCTGCGGCCGGGAGCGCACCGATCAGGGCACATGCGAGATTGCCGACCCCCTGGCCGATCAATTCGCGGTTGCTGTCGTGCCTTTCGTTGGTGAGGTTGTCTGAAACGACACAGCTGAACAAAGATTCAAGAGCACCGATCAAGCCGATGACCAGCCCGGACAATACGAGTACAGGCAACAGTTCCCATAAATCGACCTGTGTGGCGGCCCTGGATACTCCGG
>JAHEDQ010000350.1 GCA_024641125.1 Candidatus Competibacteraceae bacterium
TACACGGTCTGATCCGATCCCTTGTAGGGTTTGTCCAGAACCGTTTCGCGGAACAACCCGAAGGGTATCGCCACGCCGGGCGCCACCGCATTGGCGAAATGGTGTCGTAACTCGCCCAGCTTGGCCGCCTTGGGACCGACGATGCGGCCTGAGTCGGCAGCCCGCAGATCGTCGAGGCTGACAAACTCTTTCACATTGAGGTCCAGTTTTTCGAGATCGGGCCTGATCAGGTTCTTCTGTCCCTCTGCTGCGCTGTCGCCGAAGACAGCATCCCAGCGAGGCCCATCATCGGCGAGTTCCACCAGCCCGGCGGGACTGACTGCCATCACGACCGGCTTCCCATCGTGCGAATCGAATTGCGGGATCAACTGCTCGTCCACACTGACATTCGGTACCCCCAGGTTGCGCGCCAGCAGTTGGATATGTGACAGCGGATTGCCTTCCCCGGCGGTCATGATGCCGGCGATAGGAGGCAGGTCGGAAATGGTCTCGGGCAGCAGGTAGATGCCGTCGGCCCGGAAAGCATCCACTTGGGCGAGGTCTGGCCGCGCGTGCAGGGTGCCGCGTGCCAGTCCCGGGTTGAGTGCGCGGAAACCAACACCGATCTTCTTGCCAAACAGGCTGTGCGTCACCCCGGCGAGCTGGTTGGCATCGCGCTGTAGCGTGTCCAGGATCTGTGAATAGAAAAGCAATGGGCTGCCGCGCAACTGGTCCTGGATGAACAAGACAGCGTCGGGCTCGATCTCGGCCAGCTTTTGCATCGACTCGTAGAACTGAAAGCGCAAACCCTGGGTACCCCACCCTGGAACCCGGCCAAGATAGCGCAGATCTTCCAGGTAATCCGTCAAGGGAAGTTGGGCCTTCTTCAGTTGCCCCAGGGTTTCCTCCAGCGCGCTGCGCTCCCGCGCATTGATCATGCCGGTGCCATAGGCGCCCTGCACCGCAGCGGCCAGTATCTCGACCCGTTGTTGCCGCGTGGCATTGCCGAGCTCATCGCGAATACCGGCGCTGGCGCGAAAGTTCTCGGCCTCGATCTCCAGGCCCAGATCCATGACGGTCAGTCGCGCCGACGGCTGTCTTATGCGAGGCATTGCATCGCGCAGATCGGCCAGCAGGGCGGAAGTCACCTGGTATACATTGCGGTCCGACGGGTCTTGCTCGAGCGCCTTGGCGGCATCCCAGAGAAGCTTTTGCAGCCAATGGGCGGCGGTGAACCGAGCAGCCGATTTTTTCAGACGTTGTCCCAACGGCTCGGATTGGTAAACCCGGTCGATGTCTAGTGCGAGTTCCTCGTACTGTTTGACCAGGGCCGGATCCTTAACTTCGGCCGCGTAATCGCGTACCAGCTGCGCATCGGTCTTGTCGGGCGCCCCGTGGATCTTGCTGCGAATCTTCGTGAAGCCTGGGTCCTGCTCAGAGAGCGATGCCGACGACTGGCGGACCTTCTGGGCCGAGGCGGTAGTCCTGCCGTGCGGCAACAGCCGCGCGCCGATGCGCAGTGAGGGGTAACGCAGCCCTATCCATTCCGGCTTGCCTGCCAATTCGACCAACAGATCGCGGGCCGCGGCGCGTTCATCCTCTTCCTGAATGGCACCGCGATAGAATTGGGCTCGGCGCATGATCCAGCCGTTGTCGACCGCCATCAGAAACTTCTCGATCAGCAGTTGATTCCAGGTCTCAATAAAGTGGGGTTGCGCAGTCAGTTCCTTGGGGTCCGAACCCGCCAGCAGTGTTGCGATGAGATACCCCTGCGCGCGAAGCTCCTCGGCTTTCTCGCTCCACTCCCCATGCTGATAACCACCGCCGTGTGGAACGCAGGCAAAAGACTTTGGCGGCAGGACACTGCCGTCCTTGCAGAACCAGCGAATACGCTCGAAGGGGCCGCGTTCACGGGTCTTCATCTCCTCGACCCAATGCCGATACTCGGCATTCGACTGGTTGATCGCGGGGTCAGTCCTGGGCAGCGCTACGCTGCTCAGCAAAATTGCGAGGCCTGTGGCAATAAGGTACCGGAATGCATTTTTCTGTATCAATCGTTTCATATTTTTAAACCTAAAACCGGTTTGCACGATGGTGTTCATTCGACCCAGTGCAGTACATCACGAATAACTGACCAGCGCGGTTGAGTCCGGCCCTCCTGCTTGCCCTGCACCCAGCGGCGGTGGAGTTGATCAATGGTCCCGTCACTTTGCTTTAGATCTATCCATACGTTGAGAAAATTCTCCAGCGCCTCTTCGCCCTTCGGCAACGGCAAGGCGACCGGGAGTTTGTTGGTAAAGGACTCTGGCGTGACGACAGCGAAGTGCGGGTATAGCAAGCTCCATGCAGATGCTATCTCAGCCGGCAATGCCATTGCATCAAGCTCATCCGAGTGGTGCTCAATGTAGTCCTTCGGGGAATCCACCCGAACCAGTTCCACCCCGGGAATGCGCGACCTCAGTCTCGCCTCATAGTAAGGGAGATGGTTGATGCCAATCTTCAGGTCTCTTAACTGCGCGATGGATTCCAGGCTGCGGAACTCGTTGCGCCGATGGTCTTTTACCAGAATCGAACCGGTCAGGCGAAGATACGGGGCGGAATACCGATCCTGCAATGCGAATTCCGGGGTAACCAGTATCCCCGTGCCCAGATCGCAGTAAGCAGTATTGAGTTGCCGGCCGATGTC
>JAHEDQ010000023.1:0-30932 GCA_024641125.1 Candidatus Competibacteraceae bacterium
CATGCCACGCAATACCGCCTTGCTGACCCGATAAACCGATTTCAGGTTGGTTTCAAGAATGAGATCCCAGTGGTCCTCATCCATGCGCATCAGCAGGCGATCCGCGGTAACACCCGCATTGTTGACTAAAATAGTGGGCGCCGAGAACTCGTCGGTCACCTGCTTGATCAGTGCGGACACCGACTGCGGTGCGGTCACATCCAGCACCTTGCCGGTACTGGTGCCCGGCAGCGCCTTGGAAATGGCCAGCGCGCCCTGGTCGGTGGTGGCGGTTCCGATCACAGTGGCTCCCAGACGAGCCAGTTCCAAGGCGATTGCACGACCGATCCCTCTGCTTGCGCCGGTTACCAAAGCCGTCTCTTCGTTTAGCATCACGCCCGCCGTATCCCCATGGGTAATCTGCAAAAAAACCGGTTGGAATCAGAAACGAACCAGCGAAGCGCCCCAGGTGAAACCCCCGCCGAACGCCTCCAGAAGCACCATATCGCCTGATCGGATTCGACCATCCCGCACCGCTTCATCCAGGGCCAATGGCACCGAAGCGGCCGACGTGTTGCCGTGCCGTTCGACCGTCATCACGACCTTGCTCATGGGCAATCCGAGCTTACGGGCGGTGGCGGCCAGAATTCGGGTGTTTGCCTGATGGGGCACCAGCCAGTCGAGATCCGCCCGGGTGAGGTCACACTCCGCCAGGGCCTCGTCCACGATCTTGCTGAGATTGTTAACCGCCCATTTGAAGACTTCGTGCCCCCGCATTTCGACAAAAGGCCTCTGATCCTTAGCCTCACGCTGGTCCTCGGAAACACCCGCCGGAACCCAGAGAAGTTTCCGGTAGCGCCCGTCCGCGCGCAATCGACTGTGTAGTATCCCCGGCGTATCGGACGCCTCGAGAACCACCGCACCGGCACCATCGCCAAAAAGAATGCAGGTCCCACGGTCGGTCCAGTCGATGATACGAGTAAAGGTCTCGGCCCCCACCACCAATGCGGTATTGGCGCCGCCCGTGCGAATGTACCGGTCTGCAATATCCAGCGCGTAGATAAATCCGGTACACACTGCCTGGATATCGAAGGACGGATAGCCGGCGCCTCCCAGGCGCTCCTGAAGTTTGGTGGCGGTGCTGGGAAAAATGTGGTCTGGAGTAGTGGTTGCCACGATCAACAGGTCGATCTGACGGCCCTTCAATCCAGCAGCTTCCAACGCCCGACGCCCGGCCGCCTCGGCCAAGTCGCAGGTCGTCTGCTCGGGTGCCGCCCGGCGCCGCTCCCGAATTCCGGTTCGCTCCAGGATCCACTGGTCGGTCGTGTCCACCATGCGCTCCAGGTCCGCGTTGGTGATCACTTGATCCGGTAGATAGCCCCCCGTGCCAATGATGCGCGAGTAAATCAAACCGCCTGTTCCTCGGGCAGCGTCAGGGCGCCCACCCGGGCCCGGATCAGATCCGGCACACCCTTGCGCGCTTCGATCATGGCTATCTCGATGGCATGACCGAAGGCGAACGTGTCAGCGCTTCCGTGGCTCTTGACCACGATTCCGGACAATCCCAACAGGCTGGCCCCATTGTACCGCCGCGGATCGATCCGACGTCCCAATCCTTTGATGACCGGCAGCGCGATCAGCCCCGCCAGGCGAGTGAATGCGTTGCGCGTGAACTCGTCACGGATAAACTGACGGATCATTCTCGCGACGCCTTCGCTGCTCTTGAGTGCGACATTGCCCACGAACCCATCACAAACCACCACATCATGATCGCCCGTGTAGATGCTATCCCCCTCCGCGTAACCCACGTAGTTCAAGCTGCTCGCACTCAGCAAGGCGGCGGCCTGCTTGACCTGCTCGTTGCCCTTGATCTCTTCCTCGCCCACATTCAGCAGCGCCACTTTGGGGCTGGAGATGTCATCCACGGCACTGACAAGCTCCGATCCCATGACGGCGAACTGCAACAGGTGGATCGCTTTACTGTCCAGGTTTGCACCGAGATCCAGCATGTGGGTATGCCCGCGCAGCGAGGGAATGGTAGTGCAGATCGCCGGCCGATCAATGCCAGGAAGGGTTTTCAGCACAAAACGGGCGGTGGCCAGAAGCGCCCCGGTATTGCCGGCGCTGACACAAGCGTGAACACGCCCGTCCTTCACCATGTCGATGGCCACCCGCATGGAGGAATCCTTCTTCATGCGCAGAGCCGCCGCGGGGGACTCGTCCATGCCTACAACCTGCTCGGCATGATGAATTTCAATCCGCGAACGACCTGGTTTGATGGCGCCGAGCGCCGATTCAAGCTCACTTTTCCGGCCCACCAGGATCAGGTTCAGGTCAGCGTGGGTCCGCACGGCTTCCAATGCCGCTGGAACCACGACGGTGGGGCCGAAATCCCCACCCATTGCGTCCAGAGCAAGTGTGACTTCACGACTCATGACCAGCTGACCGGCTGCGCATGCAGCGCGCCATTGCGGCGGTTCGCAACCATGGGTCCCAAACCGGCCTTCGCTGAAGCACCCAATGCTGATTCAAGCCGGTACGCGAACGCGGGGTCCGATGGCGAGAGGGCTGTCATCGCCCGAGTCTTATCTGTGTTGCCGGTTCCGTGGTTCGCGTCCGGACTCAGTCGTCATCCTGCGTAGCAATGACTTTTCGTCCCCGGTAAAATCCATCCGGCGAAATGTGGTGCCGCCGATGTGTCTCACCGGTCGTGGGCTCAACCGACAAGGCCGGCCCGGACAAAGCATCGTGCGAACGTCGCATGTCTCGTTTGGAACGCGTTTTTCGATTCTGTTGAACAGCCATGGTGTAGCTACTCCTCGGATTTACCGTTGTTTCTTGCCAAAATCTCGCCCAGGTCCGCAAACGGGCGCTGACGCGAATTGTCGTTTGTATCGGAGTTTTGCAGATCCACCGATTCAGGCCTGCATGCCCCGTAACTGTGATATGCCACGATAGGCAATTCCAGTATCAGCTCATCCTCGACCATACCGCGCACTTCCACCAACCCATCTCCCGGCACCAGCAAGGGGTCGCGGCTGGACGGCAGCATCATCGCCTCATCGATGCGTGTGACGGGCGCCAGATCTAAAGTCGCCACCAATTCAAGCTCAATCGGCTGAAGACATCGTTGGCAGGTCAATCGAACCGGCGCGGTAGCCGTTCCTCTTAGGTAGGCCTCACCCTGAGCATCTGTGTCCCCGCGCAGGTCAATCGTCGCATCACCACTATGCCCCAGTATCAGCGAAGTCAGCCGAGGCATGGTCGCCATGGGCACCGATCCCAGCAGGCGCCCTTGCGTACGCGCGAGGATCCACGGATCGAAGCGTGCGGGAAGGCCTTCTGACATAGGCGCGCAATCTTAGCCGCGCGGTCGGGCCCTGTCAAAGTAAGGTTCCATGGGTGTTAATGTACTGAATCACAATGCGTTTTAGTGATATTAGACGGGTTCTTGCCAAGCCACGCGCGACCCGGGTGCGATTGAGCGCACACGCCGACCGGCAATAGTATGCGCAGCTCTAGAGACAACTCGGTGTAATTTTATGAACTCAAGACCCGGTGGTGAGCATCGGACAGAACTGGTCCTGGCATCTAGTTCGCCCTACCGGCGGGCGCTGCTTGATCGACTCGCCTTGAGTTATGCAGTGGTGCCTCCCAGCTGCGACGAGACCCGATTGTCGGAAGAGTCTGCCGCCGCCTGTGCCCTGCGTCTCGCCCGGATGAAGGCCTCGGCGGTGGCCAATAGTCATCCCGATGCCTTGATCATAGGTTCAGACCAATTGGCTGAATCCAATGGCGGGATTCTGGGGAAACCCGGCGACGAAGCGACCGCGGTTAAGCAGCTTTCACAAATGGCGGGCACCGTCGTCACTTTCCATACCGGCATATGCTTACTGGACGCCGCCAGCGGCCGGTACGAGGTGGAGGTTGTGCCCTATTCGGTCAAAATTCGGGCTCTACCGCACGATGCGATTCTGCGCTATGTGCGGAAAGAGTGCCCACTCGACTGCGCGGGCAGCTTCAAGGCGGAAGGTCTGGGGATTTCCCTGTTTGAGTGGATGCGGGGCGATGACCCCACGGCCCTGATCGGTCTGCCCTTGATCGCACTCACGCGAATGCTCGAGCGCGCCGGGGTGTCCGTGCCCTGAAAGCCCCAATGCCCGTCTGACTCAAGGCAGGGCCTGGGCACTCCAACCGAGGCGCTGCAGCGCGCTGGCAAGCGCGGCGCCAAATTGATCCGACAAGCGTGACAGCACATCATCGCTGGGTGTGAAGTCGACCAGCGTTTCCGCCCCAATCCGCTCCCGCGCCAGATCCCGGATGTCGCTGATGCCATCGATCAATCCCATCGCCTGAGCCTCATCACCGGCCCAGAACAGGCCGCTGAATATCTCGGTCGAACCACGGTCTATGCGCTCACCCCGGCCTGCTTGTACCGCGTCGATAAAATGCCGGTGGATCGCATCCAGCAAAGTCTGCAAATGGGCCACGTCCGCGGGCCTTTCGGGAAGGAACGGATCAAGAATGGCCTTGTTCTCGCCGGCCGTGTACAGCCGACGTTCTATGCCAAGTTCATCGATCGCCTTTGGAAAACCGAACCCGCCCGATCGCACTCCGATGGAGCCCACCACACTGGAACGGTTGGCATAGATTTCGTCGGCGCCGACTGCCACATAATATGCGCCCGAAGCACCCACGTCTTCGATAACGGCATACAACGGCGTATCCGGATTTTCAGCCCGTAGTCGCCTCAAGGCATTATAAATAGTGTCGGCTTGAACCGGGCTTCCGCCAGGGCTGTTGATCCGCAGGACCACAGCAGCCGTTTCCGCGTCCTCAAATGCATTGGTGACCCCTTCGATGATGTTGTCGGCATTTGCTTTGGCGCCGGGAGCAATGATTCCCTCTACTCTGACGTAGGCAGTGTGCTGTCCCTTGCTGATGGCACCGGGACGCCAGTCGCTGGGAATCAGCAGGGCGATCAACGCGGTCAGGTATGCGAACAACAGAAACTTGAAAAAGATGCCCCACCGCCGGCCGCGCCGTTGCTCCGCCAGGTTGGCGAATACCAGTCGGCTGAGAACATCGCGCGCCCAGGGCTCATCGGCACCCGCCGAATCCGACGCCACCGGGACGCTTGGCCGCTCGGCGGCCTGTTCGCTGTTCTCTTTCCAATCGTCGGCCATGGCAATCTCCGGGCAAATCCAATGTTCAGCCAGTCTGGCCCTGGGCGGACGAGCCAAGTTGCTCAACCAGGGCAGGAAGTTGAAGAATCGTGTCTATCAGGCACAGCGGCTCGTGGGCAAGCAGCTGTGACCCTGAGTGAACCCCGTAGGTCACCCCCACCGACCGAACGCCGGCCTGCCTGGCCATCGCCAGATCGAACTCGGTGTCACCCACCATCAGCGTCGCCACGGGTTTTACAGCAACGCTGCGCATGATGTCTTGCAGCATCTGGGGATGCGGTTTGGAGGGGGCCTCGTCTGCGCACCGGGTGACGGGAAAATGGCGCCCAAGCCCAGTTGTACGCAGCGCACGATCGAGGCCGACACGGGTTTTCCCCGTTGCTACGGCCAACCACGGGACCGACCGGCTCAAGCAGTCAAGCACCTGTTCCACGCCTTCGAACAGTCGCTCCTCTTCCTCGCACTCGTGCATGAAGTACTGGCGATAAGCGCGAACCAATGCCTGTTTCTGAGCCAATGTCGCCTGCGGATACAACTCGGCCATGGCCTCGTCCAGCCTGAGCCCGATGATGCCGCGAAGCCGCGCATCCGGAAGCCGTGGCAGGCCGACCCGGGATGCGGCGACGGCCAGACTGGAAGCGATGCGCGCGGCGGAATCCATCAGCGTGCCGTCCCAATCGAAAACGATCAGTTCAACGGCCTGCCGCACTACTCGCCTCAAGCTGGGAAAGAACTGAAGCCAGATCCGGTTCAATGGGCGCCCCGACATCGACGCTGCGAGACCCAACGTTCCATGTCAGATGATGGGCGTGGAGAAACAGACGACGCAGACCGAATTTACGCATGTCTCGATTGAACGCAGGGTCACCGTAGCGACGGTCCCCCGCTACGGGGTGACCGAGATGCGCTGCGTGAACCCGAATCTGATGGGTCCGACCCGTGTCTATTCTGACCGCCAGCAAAGCCGCTCGCCGCAGCAACGTCAACGGTTCAAAATGCGACACAGCGGTCTGACCGTCCTGATTCACCTCCACCATGCGTTCGCCCCCCCGCTGCACAAATCGTCGAAGGCGGGATCGCTCGGTATGTGATCCCAGTTGCCAGGGTCCACCCACCAGAGTCAGATAGCGCTTTTCCACCGCCCCCTCTCTCAGCCCGCGATGACTGGCCCGTAGAGCGTGTGCCGTCTTGGCCAGCAGAAGACAACCGCTGGTTTCTCGATCCAGACGGTGGACCAAGTCAATACGTGCGAGTTCCGGGCGGGCAAGTCTCAGCGCGTCGATCAGGCCCCAGTTGAGCCCACTCCCAGCGTGAACCGGCATGCCGCTCGGTTTATTGAGCACCAGAAAATCGTCATCTTCGAACAAAATGCGCGTCAACAATAGCTGTCCGGCCTGATCAGGCGGCCGCGCGACAGCGTCTCGAGGCACGATTCGAATCGGCGGAATTCGAATCAGATCACCACACTGAACCCGGTAGTCCGGTTTGATGCGACGTTTGTTGACTCGCACTTCTCCGCGCCGAAGAACTTTATAGATCAGTGACTTAGGCACGTCCCTATAGTGACGCATGAGCCAGTTGTCTATGCGCTGGCCAGCGCAATCCCGCGCCACCTCCAGCATTTGAACCTGTGGCATGTCCGTTCCTGTGATCATCCCACGAAGTTTAACATGGCCTGGCAATTGAACAGGGCAGGGTCTCGTTGCTATAGTCACGCTGTTGTCGCCACCCCGACCGCGGAACGGGCGCGCTTAAACGCCGGCAGCGACGAGAAAGAATGTTTATCGGTTTGCCCCGCTCGATTGGGGGTGAACCCGGCGAAGGTTGTCAAACGACCGGCATCCTTGCCCAGTACACGGTCGGAGCGCCCACTTAACACGCTCCCGTGCCCTCCTGCCCAAGTTGCGCGAATGCAAACGCGATCCGGGCTTCTTTCTTCAATCGCGTCCTGCCACTAGCGACCCGCGCATTGCTGCCCGTTCCGCGGTGGGCGTCATACTGCCGGCGGAGGGCACGGTCGAGCACCGGAGCAGGATTACATGAAGAGATTGCTGATCAACGCAACTCAAGCGGAGGAGTTGCGGGTTGCACTCGTGGACGGGCAGAGATTGTATGATCTCGACATCGAAACCCCCGCCCTGGAACAAAAAAAGGCCAATATCTACGCGGGGAAGGTCACCCGGGTAGAGCCCAGTCTGGAAGCGGCTTTCGTGGAGTACGGCGCAGACCGTCACGGATTTTTGCCGTTCAAGGAAATTTCCCGCAGCTTTTTCGATCCAAAAGGGGTGAAGGAAGGATCGCGTCCAGGCATCAGGGACGTTATTCGAGAGGGCCAGGAGTTGCTGGTCCAGGTCGAAAAAGAGGAACGGGGAAACAAGGGCGCAGCCCTGACCACGTTCATCAGTCTCGCCGGACGCTATCTCGTTCTGATGCCCAACAACCCCAGGGCCGGCGGCGTTTCCCGGCGCATCGAGGGGGACGATCGGCAGGAAATCCGTCAGATAATGAATTCCCTGGATATTCCAGAGGGCATGGGTTTAATCGTCCGCACCGCCGGGGTCGGACGTTCGCAGGAAGAATTGCAATGGGACCTGGACTACCTGCTGCAGCTTTGGGACGCAATTGCGAAAGCCACGGAGGAGTCAAAGGCGCCGCTGCTGATTTACCAGGAAAGCGACGTCATCATTCGGGCACTGCGTGACTACCTCAGACCCGATATCGGTGAGGTTCTGATCGACAGCACGGAGACCTATGAGAAAGCGCAGGATTTCGTCCAGCAGGTGATGCCGCACAACCGCCAGCGGCTCAAGCTATACCAGGACACGACACCGCTGTTCAGTCGATTTCAGATCGAGACCCAGATTGAGACCGCTTTTGAACGTGAGGTGCGCCTGCCCTCAGGTGGCGCCATCGTGGTCGACCATACCGAAGCACTGGTGTCCATCGACATTAACTCAGCGCGCGCAACCAAGGGCGCCGACATAGAGGAAACCGCCCTCAACACCAATCTCGAGGCGGCGGACGAAATCGCCCGTCAACTGCGGCTGCGCGACGTGGGCGGACTGATTGTGATCGACTTTATCGACATGGGCAGCAGTCGTAATCAGCGGGATGTGGAGAATCGGCTGCGGGACGCCCTGAAAGTGGATCGGGCGCGGGTCCAGCTTGGGCGCATCTCCCGATTCGGCTTGCTGGAGATGTCCCGTCAGCGGCTGCGACCCTCCCTGGGAGAGGCCAGCCAGGTCGTGTGCCCACGCTGCTCGGGGCGCGGCGGAATCCGAAACGTGCAGTCCCTGGGACTGGCCGTATTGAGGATCGTGGAAGAAGAGGCCATGAAAGACCGCACCGGTCGGGTGGTCGCGGAGCTTCCGGTAAAAGTGGCCACTTTCCTGCTCAATGAAAAACGCGGCGCCGTCAACTCCATCGAAAGCCGCCACGGCGTTTCCGTTTTCCTGTTGGCCAATGAGGGATTGGAAACGCCCCACTTTACCGTCCAGCGCCAGCGGGCTGATGAACTGGAGGGTGCGGGAGTCGACGCCCTGCCCGTGCCCAGTTACCAAATGACATCTGAGATAAGCGATGACGCGGACACGGTGGTGGAAACAAAGCGCCAGACCGCGGAGGAGCCTGCCGTCAAGCGGGTGCGTCCCGCGACACCGGTACCCGAACGTGCCGCGGCGACTCAGGAATCAGAGCTGCCACAACCCGTGCTTTTAAAGTCACTCTGGACGGTTTTGCGGGACGCCCTGGCGGGAAAACCTGCCAAGGTGGCGGAGCCCGAACCGGAAGTCGCGGAAGCGCCGGAACCACCTCGCCGTGGGTCGTCGCGGCGCACGCCGCCTTCCGATGCGGATAGACGCAGGTCCAGGCGAAACCCGCGCCGTTCCTCAACCGCCAGCGGCAATGGCGGCGAAAGCGAGGACGGTGCTGGCCGTGACACGGCCGGACGCACTCAGCGATCCCGAAGTAAGCGCCCGGCCGTCAGCGACGATCCTGTGAAACGCTCTGACACATCGGACGAAGTACAGACCCAGCCGCCGGCAGAAGCTCCCCCGGCAGAAAGTGCAGCCACGGAAGGTAAGCCCTCCCGTCGCCGCGGACGACGCGGTGGACGTCGGCGTCGCAAGGGTGGCAGCGAAGGAGAGACCGCTGGCCCGGTTCTGGACCAGGACGCGAAGGCGGACGCGGGTACGACAGCGTCTGTGGCCGCTGACACCGCCCACCGCAGCACGCCCTCTCAATCGATGGACCAGGGCGAACCAAAGGGTGACGACCCGTCCAACCAGGCGAGCACCGCAACCGCGAAGTCCGGCGGAGAAAGTGCGAGCGGAAACGCCCCGAGCGGCGACGGTGAATCAGCGCCACCCTCAGGCGAAGCCGGGTCCGGTGCGCCAGCTACGCCACGGCGCCGTGTGCGCAGACCCCGCAGGCGTGGCGGAGAACGGAATGGGTCCAACTCCGACACCGGGACTATGGCTGCCTTGGCGTCGCGAGAGCCGTCATCGACACCCGAGCACGAGTCCAGCGCCACGAAAGCGAGCGGGATCTCCTCAGGTAGTGAGCATGACCCGTCACCGAAACAATCGGGGCCACCCGCGAATGAGGGCGGTAAGCACGCCTCCGCCAATACGCCTCAGCGCGAGAGCACGGACGCCGTTATCCAAACACGTTCAGGTTCAGGTGCAACTCAGACCACGATCGTGCCACCACAGCCACCCGTGGAAACGACGGCCAGCACGGCAGCATCCCAAGCCGGTTCTGGAGAAACCGTGAATATGAACAGGAAAGAGCAGTCTGTGCCGGTCGGCTCGAATATGGATAGCAGCCAAGATACGGCTGCAGCCAAAGAGACACCGGATCGAGACGGCTGAGGCTAGGGCATGCGCGCACCGGTGCAATAACGCCGGTGCGCAAAACCTATCCACGCAGATCGTGTTCGGTACGCAGGTGCGTCAGAAACCCAATGGACGCAGTCTCCACCAAGTCGAGCACCCGTTCGAAGCCCTGCGGGCCGCCATAGTATGGATCCGGTACGACGTGGCCCGCGGACTCCCCGGCGAAATCCATGAAATACCCAATTCGTTCAAGGTAACGCGCATCCGGACACAGCGCCTCCATGGCACCCTGGTTATCCTCATCCATGACCAAGAGATAGTCGAAGATCTCAAAGTCCTCGGCTGAGACTCGGCGGGCGCGGATACGCTCCAACTCGATGCCCCTGCGCCTGGCGGCGCGGATGGCCCGGGGGTCCGGCGCCTCCCCTTCGTGATAGGCATGGGTACCGGCGGAGTCCACCCAAATGGCACGGTCCAGACCCTCACGCCGAAGCAGTTCTCGAAACGCGCCTTCGGCAGTCGGTGAACGGCAAATGTTACCCATGCACACAAACAACACGCGTATCATGTTCGGAGCCTCCTCTTTCGGCGGTGGCAGCCGGTTACCCCGGCGCCACAGATGCAAGCCATGCATGATCCTGCGAATCACTCAAATCCCATCCCGTTCAATCATCTATTGGACCTGATCGGGGAACGGTTCCATCTAGGAAACCGTATCTACACCGTGATCGAAGTTCTGCCAGAGGGTCCATGCCTGATCCTGGAGGCGAATTCCGGCGCCCTCGGTATTCAGGAGAATCAACATGGTGAACCCCTGCGCCGCACCCGAACCCTGATGTCGTTGCCCGTCTATATGTCCGGCAGCAAGACCCTCAATCCCGATTTGGGCAAACTCGCCGAACTACTGCCCAGGTCAGGAAACTGATGCATCAATCATCAACCCTTACCGCAGAGTGCGGCATTGACGCGGATCAGGTCAGCCTCGGTATCGACACCCGGCGGCGGCGCGCTCTCGGCCACACCCACGTGGATACGCACGCCGGCGTCGAGGGCACGCAGTTGCTCAAGGGACTCTGCGCGCTCCAGCATGGAGTCAGGCAACGACGCGTAGCCGTTCAACACCGCTGCCCGGTAGGCATAGATCCCCAAGTGTCTCTTAAACAGCCCACCCGCCGGCAGCCGATCCGGAGCTGTTGCAAACTTCTCCCGATGCCAGGGAACCGGTGCACGGCTAAAATACAGCGCATATCCCTGGTGGTCGGTAACCACTTTAACCACGTGGGGATCAAATAGTTCTCGGCTTTCCAGAATGGGCGTTGACAGGGTTGCGATACCCGCGTCCTGATGGTTCATCAGACCCTCGGCCACCTGGCGAACCAGATTGGGCGGTATCAGGGGCTCGTCCCCCTGCAAATTCACTACAATCTCATCAGCGGCCCATCCCAACGCTTGCGCCGCCTCCGCGATTCGATCGGTACCGGAGTGATGTTGGCTGCCAGTTAGGCACACCTGGGCGCCAAATCGCTCGCACGCGCGTTGAATCCGACGGTCATCGGTGGCCACGATCACCGAGCGAGCGCCGCTTTCCAGCGCCCGCCGATGGACATGCTCGATCATGGGCACACCGCCAATTTCGCGCAATGGCTTGCCCGGCAATCGAGTGGACTGGTAGCGCGCCGGAATCGCCACACGGAAGGCCAGGCCGGCCTGGCCGTCATCGGCCACGCCATACCTCCAACTCCTCGGCCGTCAGCACCCGTGCCTCTTCCTCCAGCATGATCGGAATTCCATCGCGGATCGGGTAAGCCAGGCGGCTCGCCTTGCAGATCAATTCCTCGTTGCGCTTGTCGTACTGCAACGGTGCCTTGCTCACCGGGCATACCAGAATATCGAGCAGCTTCTTGTCCAAATCAAAACTTCCTCGGTCGATGACACCCGGGATCAGGAATACGCGGCACCCATTTCACGTACCGCTCGAAGGATTCCCAGGGTGAATTCAGAGTCAAGCCGCGCCTGCACTGGAACGTACCAGGCGTTCGGGCCACACAGTTCACGACATTTTACGGCATCTTTCTCCGTCATGATGATCGGCAACGTGTCTGGGAATGCAAAATCGTCCGCACTGAACGCATGATGGTCCGGAAAGGGGTGCTCGATGGGCACCAGTTCAGCACCACGCAAATGCGCAAAAAATCGCGCCGGATTGCCAATACCGGCAACGGCATGCACCCGCGCGCCTGGCCCGAATCGACCCAACGGCCTGACACGGAGCGGGTCCACGATGGATACCGCATTTTCCCCCTGTAAGGTCATCGCCGCTTCCCCCGGGCCCGGATGCGCTCCGTTGCAAACCATGAAATCGATACTGCGCAACCGACTGAGGGGTTCCCGCAGCGGGCCGGCAGGCAGCAGGCGGCCGTTACCGTACCTTCGATGCCCGTCCAGCACGGCGATTTCCAGATCCCGTGCGAGACGATAGTGTTGCAATCCATCGTCAGACACGATCACATTCACTGAGTGAGTTGCAAGCAGGGCACGCGCGGCCCTGACCCGGTCGGGATGAATCATCACCGGACAAGCGCTTCGGCGCGCGAGCAGCAGCGGTTCGTCACCAACCTGCGCGGCGGTGCTGTCGGGCGTCACTGAAATCGGCTGGCGACCTGGCTTTGCCCCATACCCGCGACTGACAATGCCCGGTCGAAACCCCTGCTCACGCAACCTGTCCACCAGCCACAACACCAGTGGCGTCTTTCCGGTACCACCCACGGTGAGGTTGCCCACCACCAGAACCGGAACCTCCAGCCCAACCCGCGTAAGCCAACCCTGTTGGTAAGCATAACGTCGGAGTCGGACCATCGCGCCATACAAGATCTCCACTGGCCACAGCGCCCAGGATACGATGCCGCGCCGCAGCCAGTAACCGGGCATGCGGTTCCCTACCATTCGAAAACACGGTCCAGGAGTCGTGCCATTGCTTCTTCCGCCTGCCTGCGCTCCCGCCAGAACTCACGTCTGGCCGAGTCGCCGAGACGCCGCTGCTGAGCAGGTGAGGACAGGACGGTCGCCACTTTGCCGAACAGCGCGTCGATGCAGCTGAGATCCGACAAGGCGAATGTCGGCCCGCCAGGCGCGCACAATCCCCCGTCGACAATCGCAGCGCCCGCCGCCATGGCCTGCCAGCATACGGCCCGTGCGGCATCGATCAGTAGAGCAGCATGGCAGGCGACTGCCACGGCGGGTATCCACTGGGGGCTGTCCACAAGCATGACCGAGCCAGGGGCCAACGGCCGTCGATTCCAGCTACGAGTCGAGCAGAAATCGGGCTGGACGGTCCGCAACACCTCCGCCAGAGCATGACGAGTGCCCGCGCTGTCTGCGGAAATCGCCAACAACCCCGGTCTCGATTCCATCCGTATGGCCCGCCAATTCGCCAGGCATCGATTCAATTGCTCAACCGGGGGCCCGTGCAACCATAGCAATGGGGCCTCGGTATCGCAGCCGGTCAAAGCGCGCAAACTCGGTTCCAACTGCGCTTGCGTAAGCAGGGTCAGGGGGTCACTTGGGCCCAGCAATTCGCCTGGCGTTTCAGCGCACAACCAGGACTCATGCTGCCCGGTCCGGGCTGTAAGCACCCATTCAGGTGAAGGCACTGGTTCAGCGCAGGGGAAGCAATCAATCACGGCGTGGTGCAGGCCCCGTGCGCTCAATGCCATGGACAGGCGCGGCCTCAACTCTGTGGCGACTTCAACGACACCAAGCGGTGACAACCTGTGCAACGTGCGGCGGATGGCCGCCGCGGAATCGGCCGGACCAAAGCCAACCCCGATCCGGGTCAAACCGTCCAAGCGATCAAACGCCTCCGGGTGGGCCTGTTCAAACGTCAATGCCAGCCGCAAATCCCGCCTTCGTTCCAGAACCGCGCCAGCCAGATCAGCGGCGACGGCCACGGAATCACGCCCCGCGCCAGCCTTGACCCAGACCAGCCCGCCTCTACCGGAGGGTGGACTCAGATATCCAGCACGGGCATTGGCCTGCCGATGGCGACCAGCCAGGCGGTCGCGCCATCCGGCCCAGCGACAGGCCAGGCGGCCACCTCCGTATCCCGAGTCTCCCATCTTTACAACGGCTTCGGCGTGCCCTGCACGCAGACCCAGGGCCCGACCTTCCCCTCGACCCCCGCGCTACTCTTCCGTCTCTGCCATTGTGGCGATGGAAATCTGGGTCAACCCGAGACTGCCCGCAGCATCCATGGCCCTGACCACCGCCTGGTGTGGTGTCATGGCGTCGGCGCGAATAACCACGTGCGCCCCCGAATTTTCCTTGGCGGCGACATCGATGGCGGTAAGCAAAGTCTGCCGCGTTGTATCCGGCAGTTCACGGCCCGCAACTGCATAGCGTCCATCAGCCGCCACCAGAACTTCCAGCAGATTTTCTTCGGGAAGGACCGGTTCGGTGTCGGTGGTCGGCAAACGGACCTCAAGTGCAGACTCCTCGACAAAGGTGGTGGAGACCATAAAGAAAATGAGCAGCAAGAAGACGATATCGATCAGAGGCGTTATGCTCACCTCCGGTTCCTCTGCCCGGCGAGGTCGAAGGTTCACCGGGATTTCCCACGGGCCCTGCGCCCGGCTTCCGCGACTTCCATCAACATCATTGCCTCCTGCTCCATGCCGACGACAAACTCGTCCACACGACCCCGGAAGTAGCGATAAAACATCAGGCTGGGAATGGCCACCGTGAGACCCGCGGCGGTGGTGATCAAAGCCTCGGAGATACCGCCCGAGAGCACACTTGGGTCACCAACACCCTGCATGGTGATCTTATTGAACACCCGAATCATGCCCACCACGGTGCCCAGCAATCCCAACAGTGGTGTGATGGAGGCGATGGTGCCCAAGGTGTTTAGGTAGCGCTCGAGTTCGTGAACCACGTGACGGCCGGTCTCCTCGATGCTTTCACGCACCAGTTCGCGGCCCTTTCCCTGGTTCAAGAGGCCCGCCGCCACAATTTTGCCCAACGGCGAACTACCCGCCAGGGATTCCAGATCCTGATTCACTACGCCGCCGGCCACACCCCAGTCGCGAATACTTTCAACCAATCCGCTTGGCAGTACCCGATTGCGTCGCAACGCCCAGAATCGTTCGATGACGATGGCCAACGCCACCACGGAACAGGCCATGATCGGCCACATCAGCCAACCACCGGATTGTATAATTTCGATCACGTCAATTGCCGTCTCGCACTAGGTGAGGCGGCATGATACTGGATTTCGCTCTGGTGCCGAAACCGGCGTCGCACCGGCTCGCCCCCAAAACCCGCGCCGCGACGCCGCACGGTCGGTCACAGTAAGGTGCCCACGAGCATCCAGTGCAAACGCCACGGGCCCGGTATCCTGGATCCGCCAATGACACCAGCGCCCGTTTGTCCACCGTGCTAGCACCCCCTGCTCCGGGTTGCCGGCCAGGGCCGTTGTCGCTGTTTCAGGCGCACGCGCCAGCGTCTGCAGCGCCCGCGCCGTGGTCACCAGCCACGATCCCTCGGTCTGGGCCAAATCCATGACCTGTTCGAGCCCGGTGGCGGCCACCACAAGAACCGCCTCCAGGCCCTGAAATACCAACGCGCAACCCGGTTTGCCACCGGCCCGGGTCCGGACCATGCGAATCCGAACGAACGCCGATACGCGCTCGTCGCGACAAGGCCTTGCCCCGGGTACAGGCCAAGGAAATCCGGGCGGCTGAAGCATACGCCCGACGGAGCCGGCCTCAAGCAATGACCTTACACCGCCACGTTGGCCACCCGAATCAGCCCCGACGACCAGCACATCGATTGCCGATCGACCCCTGCTTGCCAGATAAGGGAGGATCACCCGGACCGCATCGTCCGCACCGAGTCGCCCATGTCCTCCGCTGCCGTAGACCAGGGTGTGGCTACCCTGTGCGGCGACAACCATCAGAGCCCGTGGACTGGCCAGCACGGACAGCTCGATTTCATTGTCTACCGATGACGCCGGCGGCATCAGCAACGTACCCAGCAACAGTGCGCCCACCCAACGTCCCGGCATACCCGAGGGCGCCGCCATAAGGGCAACACCGATCGCGGCGAGTGTCATTGGGCCCGCACCCGGGATGTGAAAGCTTATTGGTGGAAGGTAGGAAATCAGCCAGTCCAGATACACATTCAGTGCTGAGAGACATGTTTCGGCGACACGCCAGGCGCCGTTTGCCGCTGCCGGGGCCCAGGGATACAGCAGGACGCCGAAAAGGGTAGCCGGTACCACGGTGAGCGTAACCCAGGGGATACTGACCAGATTGGCGGGAAACGAGGCCAGCGGAACGTGGCCGAATGTGGCCAGGGTGATGGGCACCAAACCGACACACAGTAAAGCCTGGATGCGCAACCAGTCGCCCAACGCGCTCGTGTGCATCGGCCTGCGCGCCACCGCCGCGAGTATCAAAACCACCGCCCCAAAGGACAGCCAGAAACCGGCATCCAGAGGCGCGAACGGGTCGATGATCAGAATCCCCAAACACGCTAAGGCAAGCCCATGCGAGGGCGACACTCGTCTACGAGTCGCAAACGCCAACAGCGGCACCAGCAGCATGATCAGTGCGCGGGTTGTGGGCAAACTGAATGCGGCAAGCGCGGCATATCCCGTCGCCGCCATGACCGCGAGGGGTAGCACGGCATCCCGGCGCGCCGGGGCGCCTGGCAAATGAATCCAGACACGCCAGAGCAGCATCCCGAACAGCACACCCATGCTGGCAACAAGGGTGATATGAAGCCCCGAAATGGCCAGCAGATGCGCCGTTCCTGTGTCTCTGAAACGGGCCCAGACCGGTTCCGGGATAGCGCTACGATCCGCCACTGCCAGGGCGCGCAAGACACCTTCGGTGCCGGGGATCGAAGGCACATCGGCCATGATCGTGGCGTAGTGACCCCGAACAGCAGCCAGGCTGCCCCAATCTGGCGAAGCCTGGCGCTGAGCCGTCGCGTTGGGAACCACCGTCGCCAATGCGCTGACGCCACGGCGCAGCATGCTGCGGGCCGGATCATAAGCACCGGGGTAGGCGGACACGCCGGGCGATCGAAACCGCAATGTAAACCGCCAGGTCTCACCGGGGCCGGGCGCCACGGGCGCCGCGTACCAGTCGACCTGCCAACGCGTGGGAAGCGTTGACCCTATGCGCCGCCCTGCCTCATACGCCTGAGGTCTGAACAGAAAGCGCCAGCCGTCCCCGTATGGCCGAGGTAGGCCCTCGATCGTACCCACTGTCTCGATCTGGGTGGCAAGCGCATCGGGCCGGGCTCGGGCATGGTCCCACTGCGCTGCGTGCCAGCCGGTCCAGCAGGCACCGCAGACAAACCAGGCGACCAGACGCCATGGCCGGGGAAGTGCAAGCGCAAGCAGGGCCGCCACCATTGACAAACCCCAGAACATGAGCGGCAGTTCGGACTGCAGGAGAACCCAAATGGATCCACACAACCACGCGATCGTCCCTGAACGCATTGGTCTGTCCCCCCGAAAGGTGGATAATCGTCAGTGCCTTAACCCGACCTGCCTGCCTGGCGCCGCCCCGAGAACATAGACAGAAACAATGGCCAGACGGATCTTCCGCAGATTCTTGCCCAATGCAGCCCTGGTCCGGGAACAGCGTGCGCTGCGTTTCCTCGGCGCGCGCCTGCACGATCCGAATCTATGGCATCTGAACCGGCGTTCGGTCGCCGGCGGTTTCGGCTTCGGCGTGTTTGTCGCGTTTCTCCCTTTTCCAGGCCAGATGATCCTGGCCGCGGCCGGCGCGATCGCGTTACGGGTGCATATTCTCATCGCGGTGGCCGCAGTCTGGATTACCAATCCGGTCACGATTCCCGCTATTTTCTATTTCTGTTACCGGCTAGGGGTTGAGCTGCTTGGTGTGGAACCGCATCAAGTGCCGGTCCGGTTCTCATTGGCCTTCCTGCAACACGGCGTGGTCGATATCTGGGCACCCCTGCTGGTGGGATCCGTTACCGTTGGGGCCATCGCTGGACTTGCAGGATACGGTTTCATGCGATTGGCCTGGCGATTGTTGGTCATGCGCGACATTGCCCGCCGCCGCCGGCGCCGCGCGCTGCGCGCGGCCACTGACGAGCGCGGCTGACGCTTTCACGCCGGGTCATCAACAGCCAACGCATACGGCCGCAACCCCCCATCGACCAGTTCCATTATCCGATCCATACGGGCGGCCACCCGGAGGTCATGGGTCACCAGCAGAAGGCTGGTTCCGAGTTGCGCGTTGAGTTCAAGCATAAGGTCCAAAACCTGCCCGGCGCTGTTGCGATCGAGATTTCCCGTGGGCTCGTCCGCCAGAACACAGCCGGGCCGAGTCACCAATGCCCTTGCGATGGCCGCTCGCTGACGTTCGCCGCCGGAGAGTTCGCTTGGCCGATGATCCAGCCGCTGGCCAAGGCCAACCCTGCCGAGGACCTCGCACGCCTGCTGCTGCGCCTGAGCCGCGGACACCCCCCTTATCAGCAGGGGCATGGCCACGTTCTCCAGGGCATCAAAATCCGGCAGCAGGTGGTGGAACTGATAGACAAAACCCAGACGTCGGTTGCGCAATCGTCCGCGCCCGGCCTCCCCCATGGCTGTCAAATCCTCACCATCGACCTCCACCACACCCGCATCCGGCAGATCCAGACCGCCTAGCAAATGAAGCAAGGTACTCTTGCCCGATCCGGATGCACCTACGATGGCCATGCGTTCACCCGCGGCCAGTTGCAGATCCAGTCCCCGGACCACTTCAAGCTTTTGCGAGCCCTGCACATAGACCTTACGCAATGAGCGCGCACTGAGCCGCGCTCCGGAACCCGCCGGATCATTCATAACTCAGGGCTTCCGCCGGACGGGTGCGAGCTGCACGCCATGCCGGGTACAGGGTCGCCAACACGGTCAGGACCAAGGCGACGGTTGCGGTCAACAGAACATCGTTCCAATGCAAGTCCGAGGGGAGATCACTGATGTAGTAGACATCTGGGGCAAGAAACTTGATGCCGGCCAGGGATTCAATCATGCCGACCACTGCCTCCACATTCAGTGCCAGGCCAACCCCGCCGACGATACCCAAGCCGGTGCCTACCAAACCAATGGTGGTGCCTTGAATCACAAAAACAGCCAGGATGCTCAGCGGTGTCGCACCCAGCGTGCGCAGGACGGCGATATCTGCCTGCTTGTCGGTAACCACCATGACCAGGGTTGAGACAATGTTGAAGGCAGCCACCGCAATGATCAGTGCCAGGATGACAAACATGGCCGTTTTTTCGATCTGCACAGCCCGGAAAAAATTAGCATGCTCACGTGTCCAGTCCGACACCAAAACACCCTGAGGAGCGTCCCGCGCCACCTCCCGGACAATCCGAGGTGCCGCAAACATATCGTCGAGCTTGAGTCTGACCCCTGAAACCCGGTCATCCAGCCGAAACAGCTTTTGTGCATCGCGGATGTCGATCAGGGCAAGATTGCGATCGTATTCATACATGCCGATCTCAAATACGCCAACCACCGTAAACCGGCGAATGCGCGGCATTATGCCGGCTGGCGTGGTGGTCGCCTGCGGCGTGACCATGGTGATCTTGTCACCCATCGATGCCCCGAGATAGCGGGCCAACTCGCTGCCCAGTATGACCCCGAAGCCGCCGGCCTCCAGGGCGTCAAAAGAGCCGCTCAGGAGGTGGTCCAGCACACTGGACACGCGGGCCTCGCGGTTCGGATCGATGCCGCGCACAATCGCGCCGCTCACCAGACCACCGCGGGTCAGCATGGCCTCGGCTCTGACATAAGGCGCAGCCCCAAGCACAGCGGGATGCTCCAGCGCCAGATCCGCCAGATCCGCGCCGTCAGCCAAACCGGGGTTCATTCCGATCAATGCGGCGTGGGAGGTCATACTGAGAATTCGCTCCCTCAACTCCTTCTCGAATCCGTTCATCACTGAAATGACGGTAATCAGCGCGGTGATGCCCAAGGCGATGCCGGCCATCGATATGAAGGAAATGAACGAAATAAAATGATTACGCCGCTTGGCCCGCGTGTAGCGCAGACCGATAAACAGTTCGATGGGCCGAAACATGGGAAATGGAGCTCCAGCGCCTGAGACGATTCAACCGGCCGGATTGGCAGCGCGAGTATAAATGAAGCCGGTCACCTTGTGGTGACCGGCTTGATCTTCTCGGAAGCCGAAACAGCGATCCGGGGCTTTACTCGGCCTCGGACACCGTCACTTGATCGCGGTTGCGGTCTACCGTCCGCTGGCCGATTCCCCGCACCAAGGCGAGATCATCGACGCTCTGGAAGGGGCCGTTGGCGCGGCGATATTCGACAATCGCCTCCGCCTTGGTCAGGCCCACGCCATTCAATCCATCAGCCAATGCCTGAGCATCGGCCCGGTTGATATCCAACGGGTTGGCAATCGCAGCGAGTGAGCACGCCAGAAGGGCGCACGCGGACAACAGCTTTCCAAGCTTTCCTTTCATCGTTAGCCTCCATTCCATTTCCATGGCCAGATATAGGCGCATCGACAGTTCCGGTCGATACGGCGCTCAGTTCCGAGCACGGCTTAGAAGCTAACAGCGCCTCGACGCCTCAGTCATCAGAGATCTCTGATCTTATGGCCAGCAGTTCACGCATCGGATCGTCCGATTTTGTGATCGGCCGGCCCACGACCAAATAGTCGACACCGCATGCAGTGGCCTGGACCGGCGTCATGATTCGGCGCTGATCGTCCGAAGCGGAGTGTTTTAGACGTATGCCCGGTGTTACCAACACAAAGCCCGGCCCCCGCTCAGAGCGCAGACGCGCAGCCTCGTGCGCCGAACAGACCACACCGTCCAGTCCGCATTGCGCCGCCAGTTCTGCCCAGGAACTGACCCGATCCTCGGGTTCTCCGAACAGTCCCAGTTCATTGAGGTCCTCAGCGACGAGACTGGTCAGAAGGGTCACCCCAATCAGCAGCGGCGGATGAGACAAATTCGCCAGGGCGGCGACCGAGGCATCCAACATTCTGCGGCCACCGGAGACATGCACGTTCAGCATCCATACGCCAAGTTCAGCCGCTCCACGACAGGCGCCTGCGGCCGTGTTCGGGATGTCGTGAAATTTAAGGTCGAGAAATACATCGTAATCAAGCTCAACCAGCCTGGTGACGAGCGCCGGTCCGCCTCGCACGAACAACTCCTTACCCACCTTGAGCCGGCACAGGTCAGGGCTCAGACGGCTGGCCAACTGATGGGCTTGCGCCGGATCAGAAAAATCCAGCGCCACAATCACCCGGGGACCGACGCTTCCCATCAAGAACTGCCGATGCCTGCAGCCATTCGTTGCCGCGCCGGTCTAGCGGATTTTGCACGGGAAACATCCCCAGGCAAGCGCATTGCATTCCAATGCTGGCAGCTCGGACAACGCCAATGCAACGAACGCCCCTCGAATCCACAGTGACGACATCGATAGCGCATATCCATTTCCAGCATTGGGCTGCCCACTTCAAACAGATCAGCCAATTCTCGGCGTTGGGCGCCGTCCTCGTGTTCAAGCTTCAACTCAATAAGGCGTTTCAGTCCGGGTGCAGAAGGGGCCGAGCGCAACGCATCCAGCAGGAACCGCTCGGCTGCGTCGCGTCCCGCCAGACCCAGGTGAAGATCGGCCAGGACGCTGGTGAGCCGGCCGGTGGGGTAACGCTCCAGGACTCCGGAAAGATGGTCAATCAATTCCTGCTCCTGACCCAGGGCTTGATAACAGTGAATCAACCCCGGTATCGTCTCGCCCAACAATTCGGGATCCTGCCTCTCGACCCGGCGCAGGGCACTTATGGCCGATTCATACTCCTCCGCCTGTTGATGCCGCTCAGCCTGCATCAGGCTGGCTCTGACACACCGCGTGTCGCTCTCCAGCGCCCGGCGCAGCAGCGTGTTGAAACGGGCCGGATTATCCGCCGCCCTGGCCTCTGCCGCGAGTTCGCAGTAAAGGTGCGCGATGATATGCCCCTGGGGCTCGCCGGAAACCTGTTCCAATGCCTGGCAGCTTTCAATCGCCAATTCCCAATCCCGCTCCTGTTGATAGATGGCGGCAAGTTGGGTAAGGGCCTTGGTGACATAGGCAGACCGATTGACCAACTCCTTGAACAGTCCTTCAGCCCGATCGAACAGACCAGCCTTCATATAATCTTCGCCCAACTCAAGCAGAGCGCGGGCACGCTGCCCATCGCTCAGACTGGGTCGCGCAACCAGATTTTGATGAACGTGAATGGCACGATCGACCTCCCCCCGCCGACGAAACAAACTGCCAAGCGCCAGATGCGTTTCCACCGTGTCCTGGTTGACTTCGACCAGTCTCAGAAAAATTTCGATGGCCTTGTCGGGACGGTTGTCCAGCAGGTAGTTCAGACCGCGGAAGTAATCTTCGTCCGGGAAAGGGTGTTTGGTCGACGAGCGCGCGTCACTTCGGCGGGCCACAAACCATCCCGAAGCGGCCGCAACCGGGAGCAGGAGCCAGAACAAAGATTCCATGGGTAACCGGGTATCCAGTGATCAGGCCGCGTGATCCTTGAGCGACCGTATCTCCTGCTCACGGTGGTTGACGTCCCGCTGCAGGCGCCCCACCTTCCATCGCAGTCCCCAAAACGTGGTCAGCCCCACGATGAAAGCGCAGATCACACCCAGGGCAAATGCACTGATGACGACCAGTGAAAGGGGCAAGCTCATGGTCCCGAGATAATAGTTCACATCGACCACGTGGGAATTCAGTGACGAGAAGCTGATTCCCACAATCAATACGATGAAAAAGAACAGTATCGCGAACAATCGAGAGGCGCTTTTAAGCATGTGACGTTTCCCTCAGGAAGATCCAAAAACCATCGTACAGACGCGCCGTTGGCGCACATCATCAAACGGTCCAATCACTCTACCCGCCGCCCGCGGTTCCTCAAAGCAAAAAACCCACACGGGTCGGTGTGGGTTTCAGGCGCGCTCGTGAGTCTGGGACCCTAGCCGCCGGCGGAATCCACCCGCTCACGCAATTCCTTGCCGGGCTTGAAATGTGGCACGTGCTTGCCGGGCAGCGCAACTGCGTCCCCCGTTTTTGGATTGCGCCCGATACGCGGGGGACGGTAGTGCAGCGAGAAACTGCCGAAGCCACGAATCTCTATTCGTTCCCCGGCGGCAAGCGTTTCGCTCATTTGTTCAAGCATCGATTTAACGGACAGTTCCACATCTCGGTAAGCGAGATGGGTCTGTTTGCGTGCTATGGATTCGATCAGTTCTGACTTCGTCATATGGGGATGGCAGTAGACTGGCAGTTTTTCGAAGCTGCCCGCCCGACAATCGCCGGGCGGGCCCCGATTGCATCGGTGGAGCCGACGTTACCCTTCCTCTGGGTCTTCGCCGCGTGCGTCCATCTGAGCCCGCAATGCATCACCCAACGAGGTGCTGGCCTGCGCCCGGCTGCTGTACTCTTGCACAGCTTCCGCATCCTCGGCCACTTCCTTTGCCTTAACCGACAGGGTAATGGTTCGGTTTTTTCGATCCACACCGGTGAAGCGAGCCTCGATTTCGTCGCCGACCTTCAGCACCGTGCGCGCGTCCTCCACCCTGTCACGAGACAGATCCGACGCCCTCAGAATTCCCTCCACGGTCTCTCCAAGGTCGATGATCGCCGCTTTGGCGTCCACTTCCTTTACGACACCGCGGACGACGGTTCCCTTGGGATTCATGGCCACAAATGAGGAAACCGGGTCCTGCTCGAGCTGCTTTATACCGAGGGAAATTCGCTCCCGTTCCGGGTCGACAGCCAGCACCACGGTTTCAATCTCCTGACCCTTCTTGAACTCCCGGATGGTTTCTTCGCCGGCGTCGTTCCAGGAGATGTCCGATAGGTGCACCAGACCATCGATCCCGCCATCAAGGCCTACGAATATGCCAAAGTCGGTTATGGACTTGATCTGCCCGATGACCCGCTCGTTCTTGTTGAAGTTGGACGCAAATTCATCCCATGGGTTGGCCTGACATTGTTTCATCCCAAGCGAGATCCGGCGACGTTCCTCGTCGATGTCCAGCACCATAACTTCGGTTTCATCACCGATGCTGACCACCTTCTGCGGGTTGACGTTCTTATTCGTCCAATCCATTTCCGAGACATGGACCAGACCCTCAACGCCCTCTTCGATTTCCACGAAGCATCCGTAGTCGGTAATGTTGGTGACGCGCCCGAACAGCCGGGTACCGACTGGGTAGCGGCGGGCGATGGCGACCCATGGATCATCGCCGAGTTGCTTGAGCCCGAGGGACACGCGTTGCCGGTCGCGGTCAAATTTCAGCACCTTGATATCGATCTCGTCACCGACGTTGACCACCTCAGAGGGGTGCTTCACCCGCTTCCAGGCCATGTCGGTGATGTGCAGCAAACCGTCGATGCCACCCAGATCGAGAAATGCCCCGTAATCCGTCAGGTTCTTGACCACGCCCTTGACCACCTGACCTTCCTGCAGGCTGCCAAGCAGGGCCTCGCGCTCGGCGCTATATTCTTCCTCGACCACTGCGCGGCGCGACACCACAACGTTGTTACGGCGCTGGTCCAGCTTGATCACCTTGAACTCAAGCTCTTTGCCTTCAAGGTAGGCGGCGTCCCGCACCGGACGAACGTCCACCAGAGATCCAGGCAGGAATGCGCGGATTTCACCCAGGTCGACGGTGAATCCGCCTTTAACCTTGCCGCTGATCACACCCTTGACGATCTCATCGGCTTCCTGCGCCTTCTCCAGAATGCGCCACGCGCGTTGGCGTTTCGCCTTCTCGCGGGAAAGACGGGTTTCTCCGAATCCGTCCTCGACCGCGTCCAGCGCCACCTCCACTTCGTCTCCAACCGCGACTTCGGTCACGCCGTGGTCATCGTAAAACTGTTCGATCGGGATGACGCCTTCCGACTTCAATCCGGCATTGACAACCACCGCATCGGGCCGCATCTCCACCACGATTCCGGTGATGATTTGACCGGGTCGCATCTCCGTTCTCGCCAGGCTTTCCTCGAACAATTCTGCAAAACTTTCAGACATTTGGATCCTACAATTCCCACAACGTATTAAGTAAAAAAGGGTTGTGGGAGGGTTAGAGTTAAACAGTCGATTCCGCACCCAGCGGAATCACCTAACAACGCCACTTTCAGACAGGGCCTCCCGGACGAGAGACATCAGCCGCATCAGTACCTGATCGACAGTCATGCCGGTGGAATCCACCGTAATCGCGTCACTTGCAGGCCTCAGCGGGGCGAGCTTGCGATCGGCATCCCGCTGGTCACGCTGTTCTATCTCCCGAACAAGGGCCGGAAGGCTAACACCTATCCCTTTGACCATCAACTGTTTATAGCGTCTTTTAGCACGCTCGAGAGGGGTGGCCGTCAGGAAGATTTTGAGCTCCGCATCCGCAAACACCACGGTTCCCATATCACGTCCGTCGGCCACCAGTCCGGGCGGTTTTCGAAAGCCGTGCTGGAGGTCCAACAGCGCCAGGCGGACTTCCGGAATGACCGCAATCTGCGACGCGAGATTGCCTACAATTTCCGTTCGGATTCGGTCGGTTATGAGCTGATCAGATAATAACACCTGAGTCTCACATCCCGATTCGTTAAGACGGAACTCAACCTCCAGATTCCTGGCCAGTTCGGTCAGATCAGTGATTTCATCCGGTCCTACGGATGATTCGTGGGCAGCCAAAGCCAGAATTCGGTATATGGCCCCACTATCCAGCAGATGATATCCCAGTTGCTGGGCCAACAGGCGCGCGATGGTCCCTTTCCCCGCACCGCTGGGTCCGTCTATGGTCACAACCGGCGCCGACCGGCTCATGCCGGGTCATTCCGGGACACGGACACCTGCATGCCGGCCCCAACAGCGAAAGCGACATAGCCGGGAAAGGAGGTGTCGACATTGGCGCAGTCCAGAATGTCTACCGGTCCGGTTGCCACAAGACCCGCAACGGTGAATGCCATGGCGATGCGGTGATCGGCCTGACTCTGCACCCGTCCCCCGGTGAGCCTGCCACCGCGCATCGTCAGCCCGTCGGCCCGGGGCACAGCCCATATGCCCAGTTCGGTCAAGCCGTCGACCATGGCCTTGATTCGATCGCTTTCCTTTACCCGCAGCTCCGCTGCTCCGGTCAACACCGTTTCGCCGTCGGCACAGGCTGCGGCGATAAGGATCACGGGGAACTCATCGATGGCCAAGGGCACAAGTGAGGCGGGAATGTGTATGCCGGTCAGCGGGGCATAGCGCACGCGCAGGTCGGCCACCGGCTCATTTCCGGCCATGCCTTTGCTTTCGACGGTGATGTCCGCGCCCATCATGCGCAGTATTTCGATGACACCGGTCCGGGTCGGATTCATGCCGACATGCTCCAGCACCAGATTCGATCCGGGCGTAATGCTGGCCGCCACCATGAAAAAGGCAGCCGACGAAATGTCGGCCGGCACATCCATATCGACACCGTGCAGGGACTGCCCCCCCTGGATGCAGACCCAGCCCTTCCGGTGGACCACATGTGCGCCAAAACTGCGCAGCATACGCTCGGTGTGGTCCCGACTGGGCATGGGTTCACGTACACAGGTCTGGCCCGCAGCATAGAGACCGGCCAGCAGCAGACAGGATTTGACCTGAGCACTTGCCACGGGCATGACATAGCGAATGCCGTTCAGCGACCGACCACCCCGTATCATCAATGGCGCATGTCCGTCATCGGCATCGATTCGTGCGCCCATCATAGTCAGCGGATCAATGACCCTGTTCATCGGGCGGCCGGACAGGGAGGCGTCGCCGGTAAGCGTGCTGTCGAACCGCTGTCCCGCCAGAAGACCGGCGAGCAGGCGCATGCCGGTGCCGGCATTGCCAAGATCCAAGGGATGGGCGCATGCCCTCAGACCGTCTCTACCCACGCCGTCGATGGAAAGGCGTCCGGGCCCCTGGCGCTCGATACCCACACCCATGGAACGGAACGCACCCAACGTCGCCAGGCAATCGCCACCCTCCAGAAAGCCGCTGATCTTGGACCGCCCTTCAGCGACTGCCCCAAGCATGATGGCGCGATGGGAAATGGACTTGTCGCCAGGCACCCGGACACGGCCCGACATCGGGCCTCCCGGCACACTACGCAGGTCAACACGGGGCCTGTTGGTTTCGTCACTCACGGTAAAGATTGTCCCTGGATCGTTTCGAGTGTTCGAACACACTCAGGACCCGCTCGCCATCGCCTTCACGGATGGCATTCGCCAGCAGGCCCAGGTCCCGACTGAACGCATCCAGAGCCTCCAGGACCGGTTCGCCGTTGGCCAGACAAATGTCCCGCCACATGACCGGATCGCTGGACGCAATCCGGGTAAAATCGCGAAAACCGCCGGCCGCGTAACGGAATATCTCGGCACGGTCATCCATGCGGGCAAGGGTGTCCACCAGAGAATAGGCCAGTACATGAGGCAAATGGCTGGTTGCCGCCAATACTTGGTCATGGTGTCTTACACCCATGTCGACAACGTCCGCACCAGTGCATTTCCACATGCTTTGGACCCGCTCATGCGCGTCGCCGCTGGTTTCGGCCAAGGGGGTCAGTATCACCCGTCTGCCCTGAAACAGCTCCGCAAAGGAGGCATCGACACCGCTTTGCTCGGTCCCGGCAATGGGGTGCCCGGGTACGAAAAAAGGAGGAATCATTCCAAACACGGACCGCACGTCGTCGACAACGCACTGTTTTGCGCTCCCAGCGTCGGTCACCACCGCGTCGTCGGCCAAATGATTCCGAAGCGCAGAAAGAACATCGCGAACGGCGCCCAGCGGGACGCTCAAAACAACCAGATCCGCATCTCTGGCGGCCGCTGCCGGGTCGGTTTCAAACCGATCTATTACGCCAAGTTCAGCCGCGCGCTCAAGATTTTTCCGCCCACGTCCGCACCCCACGATCTCACCACAGTGGCCCGCCGCGCGGAGCGCGCGGGCCAGGGATCCCCCGATCAATCCGACTCCGATAACGCACAATCTGCGTATCGGCTCAACCGATGCCGGCACGCTGCTCACAGCATCAGCGCCTCATCCAGCGCCTGGATAAAACGTATGTTCTCCGGCTCGGTACCCACAGTTACCCGCAGGTGATTGGGCAGACCATAGTTCGCCACCGGCCGCACGATCACACCCCGTCTCAATATGGCTTGGAAAATCGGTTGTGCGTCTCGGCCCATGTCCAGGCACACAAAATTTGCCGCGGATGGAAGCGAACTCAATCCCCGTTCGTGGCAGGATTCAACGAGCCGGGCCCGTTGCACATCGTTCAATTCCACACTGCGGGCAAGATGACTCGCATCGGCCAGCGCCGCGATGGCGGCTGCCTGGGCCGGCAGATTCACATTGAATGGCTGCCGTACTCGGTTCATAAGATCCGCCACTTCCGGCCTCGAAACACTGTATCCAACACGAAGGCCGGCCAGCCCATAGGCTTTGGAAAAGGTTCGCGTCACCACGAGATTCGGAAAGCGTGTCAACCAGTCCAGGGCGGTGGACACACCGCAGCTGGCTGCATACTGCGTGTAGGCTTCATCCACCACCACCAGGCAGGTTTCAGGCACGACGCTGACAAACGCTTCCAGGGTTGCCGCATCGATCCACGTACCTGTTGGATTGTTTGGATTTGCCAGGAAAATCAGCCGTGTGCGGTGACTGATCCGGTCGGCCATCGCCGCCAGATCATGGCCGTAGGGCATGGCCTGGCCGGCGCCCGACGCAGGTGCCACCACCGACTCGGCTCCAACTGCCTGGGCGACCAACGGGTAAACCGCAAATGCATGGTCCGAAAAAAGAACCTGATCCGCCGACGTGCAGAACGCCCGCGCCAAAAGTTCCAACACGTCGTTGGATCCATTGCCGAGGGTAAGACAGGCCGCATCGACACCGTGGTGGGCTGCCAGTGCGGCCTTCAATTCGTGCCCGTTCCCGTCAGGGTAACGTGCGCATTCGGACAGTGTGGCCGCCGCCGTCTGGACGGCGGCGGAACTTGGGCCCAGTGGGTTTTCATTGGAGGCCAGTTTGATGATATCCGACAAACCCAACTCGCGACGCAACTCGCTTTCCGGCTTGCCGGGCTGATAGGGCATCAAGTTGCGCACCCCGGGGGCCGCCATGGCAAGGAAATCACAGGACATGATGTCTCTCCTGAGCGTTGGGCCCGCGCACGACATCAGCCGATCGCGGCATCCGCTGCCCGATTCAAACGCAAGCACACGCCGCTGCCAGTGGGCAGTCCGGATAACCCGACGCGGTTCAAAGCACGGCTTTGGGATAGGCGCCGAGAACTTTAAAGAGCGTGGCCTGCTGCTCCAGTTCTTCCAGCGCGCGCGCGACCGCGGGCTCTTCCAGATGCCCACCCAGATCGATAAAAAACACGTAGTCCCACATGCCGCGTCGCGATGGGCGCGATTCAATACGAGTCATGCTGAGTCCGTTTCTGGATATCGGCAAAATAAGCTCGTGCAGCGATCCGATCCGGTTGCGGGAGGATACAAGCAGTGAGGTCTTGTCGGACCCCGACGGTTTCACAGCCTGGCGGCCAATGACCAGAAATCGGGTGGTGTTGTTCGGATCATCCTCGATGCTGGGGGCTATCACCGGCAACCGGTAGATCGCGGCAGCGGTTTCACCCGCTATGGCCGCGGTACCGGGCTCCTCGGCCGCACGCCGGGCGGCTTCACCGTTGCTGCTGACAGCGACGCGCTCGACCTGGGGAAGATGAAAATCCAGCCACTCGCGGCACTGGGCCAGAGACTGTTGATGCGAGTATATGCGGCGGATGCTGTCCAGCGATTCATGATCACCGATCAAATGGTGGTGTATCCGCAGTTCCACCTCGCCACAGATCAACAGGGATGAATGGACGAACATGTCCAAGGTGTGATTCACCACCCCCTCGGTTGAGTTCTCCACCGGCACCACCCCATAGTCGGCGGCGCCGGATTCCACTTCTCGAAACACCTCGTCGATGGCGCGCATCGGTACAGCCTGCAGCGACTGTCCGAAATGCTTGATCGCCGCCGCCTGGGTAAAGGTGCCTTCAGGCCCCAAAAACGCGACCTTGAGTGGATTCTCCAGAGCAAGACAGGCAGACATGATCTCGCGAAACAGGCGCGCCATCTCTTCATCGCCCAGCGGCCCGGGGTTGTTTTCCTTTACGCCACGCAACACCTGAGCCTCGCGCTCCGGACGATAGAAATCCGAATGCATGCCCAAGGATTCCTTGATCTCAGCCACATCCTTGGCACACTGAGCGCGATCTGAAAGCAGACGCAGCAGTTCCCGATCGATGCTGTCAATGCGATTACGGATTTTGAGCAGGCGCTCGTTTTCGGTATTGGACACGATACTGGCTCGGCTCGCTTGGCGGGATATGGGAGATTCGGGTTCAGGCGCGCCGGCGCTCAAAGTCACCCATGAACGCCACCAATGCATCGACGCCATCCTCAGGCATCGCGTTGTAAAGACTCGCGCGCATACCACCCACCGAACGATGTCCTTTGAGGTTGAGCAGACCGCTTTCGGCGGCTTCGGACAGAAATCGCGCCTCCAGTTCGGGTTCGGCCAGAATGAACGGCACGTTCATTCTGGATCGGCAATCGTCCGCAACCGGGCTATGGTACAACTCGGATGCATCGATTGCCTTGTACAAAGTGTCGGATTTGCGTCGATTCCGCAGGGCCATGGCCTCAAGACCTCCCTGGTCGAGAATCCAGCGAAAGACGAGGCCGGCGATGTACCAGGCGAATGTGGGCGGCGTGTTGAGCATGGACCCGGACTCGGCGTGGGCGGCATAATCGAGCATGCTGGGTGTCCCTGAGCGGGTCCATCCGATGAGGTTCCTGCGGACCACCACCACGGTCAAACCGGCG
>JAHEDQ010000023.1:30942-32602 GCA_024641125.1 Candidatus Competibacteraceae bacterium
CATAGATCAGCCCAAAACGGCCCACATCGATCGGCCGCGACAGAATGCAGGAGGACATGTCCGCCACAAGTGGCGCGCCGGTGTCGACGGGGATCCAGTGAAACTCGACACCACCGATGGTCTCGTTGGGTGTGTAATGCAGATAGTCTGCGTCGCTGCGGCTGCGCCACTCATCCTGGTCCGGGATGTGGTTGAATCCAGCGGGCTCGGCATCGGCAACCACGTTGACCTGGCCAAATCGACGCGCCTCGGCAATCGCCTTTTTCGACCACGCCCCCGTATTCACATAATCGGCTCGGCCCTGTCGCATCAAGTTCAGCGGCACCATGGCGAACTGGCTGGTGGCGCCACCTTGAATGAACAGCACTGCGTACTCATCCGGAATCGCCAACAGCCTACGAAGATCGGACTCCGCCTGAGCGGCAATGGACATAAACTGTTTGCCCCTGTGGCTCATCTCCATAACCGACATGCCGCTGCCGTGCCAGTCGGTCATCTCGTCCGCGGCCTGCAACAGAACCGATTCGGGAAGGACGGCTGGGCCCGGGCTGAAATTGTACGGTCGGTTCATTATGGCGCGATCAGGGCTGCTCTTCCGACTCATCAAACTCCGCATCGTCGTCATCGCTCTCGCCCATCACCTCGATCCGCTCGATACCGATCACATGCTCCTGCTTGGACACATTGATCAGGGTGACACCCTGGGTGTTGCGACTGAGAATGGAGACCTCGTCGACGCGGGTACGGACCAGGGTACCGGCATCCGTAATGATCATGATCTGATCGTCATCAGCCACCTGCACCGCACCGACCACCGTGCCGTTGCGGTCACTGCATTGAATGGATATGACCCCTTGCCCACCTCGGCGGTGGCCTGGATAGGCGTCCACATCCGTGCGCTTGCCGAACCCGTTCCGGGTGATGGTCAGAATGCGCCCTTCGTCCTGCACCACGACCAAGGCAATCACCCGTCCGCCGGGGGCCAGACGAATGCCGCGCACGCCGGCGGCGTTGCGGCCCATGGTCCGAACATCCTTTTCCGCAAACCGGATGGCCTTACCGGCGTCGGTAAACAGCATCACGTCTCGCTGGCCATCAGTGAGTGCAACATTCACCAGCTGATCCCCATCGCGCAGATCGACCGCGATAATGCCGCTGGCGCGGGGTCGCGAGTAAGCAGAAAGCGGCGTTTTCTTGACCGTTCCAGTTCGGGTCGCGAACAGAATAAAACGATCGTCGGTAAACTCCCGGATAGGCAATACCGCACTGATTCGTTCGTCCGGCTCCAGCGGCAACAGATTGACAATGGGTTTGCCCCGGGAACCCCGCCCGCTCTGGGGCAGCTCATAAACCTTCTTCCAATAGACCCGGCCGCGGTTGGAGAAACACAGCATGGTGTCATGGGTGTTGGCAATGAACAGCTGGTCGATAAAGTCCTCTTCCTTGACCGAAGCTGCGGACTTGCCTTTACCGCCCCGGCGCTGGGCACGGTACTCGGTCAGTGGCTGCGCCTTTGCGTATCCCCCATGGGACAGCGTCACCACCACGTCCTCTTCGGTGATCAGATCCTCCAGGGTGAGGTTTTCGTGGGTTTGCCGGATCTCGGTGCGGCGCTCGTCTCCGAACTGTGCGCGAATGTCGGCCAACTCATCCCGAATCA
>JAHEDQ010000184.1 GCA_024641125.1 Candidatus Competibacteraceae bacterium
ATTCCAGTTCACCACTCAACATACGCGCACCGATCACGGTGCTTTCCAGCAGGTCCCCCCTGAACTTGGGATATACTCCGGCCACACTGACTTCACCGACACCGTGGCCGGCGCGCCCCGCCCGTTGCAGGCCACGGGCCACAGAACCGGGTGACTCCACCATCAGCACCCGATCCACGGCCCCCATGTCTATCCCCAGCTCCAGGGAACTGGTGGCGACGATTCCGCGGATCAGGCCGGCCTTGAGACCCTCCTCGATGGACTGGCGACGCTCGTGTGAGACGCTGCCATGGTGGGCCAGAACCAGTTCCTCGTCGGCCAGTTCGTTGAGGCGCTGGGCGAGCCGCTCGCACAGACCACGGTTGTTGACGAAAATCAGGGTTGCCCGATTGTCCCGCACGGTCTGCAACAGGCGCGGATAGATCGCCGGCCAGATGCCCCGCTCTCTGCGCGGGGTGCCGACTTCCCGGGCATAGAGCTCACCGAGTATCGACCCCCCCTCGTCTTCGCTTGACGGGGTCCGTACCGCCCGCTCCATGTCGGGCACCGGCACCGTGACGGTCAGATCCAGTCGCGCGGGTCTGACCGCGTCGATCACGGTGACCGCCCGATCACCCCCAAGAAAGGCTGCCACCTCGCGCACCGGGCGCACCGTCGCGGACAGGCCAATACGCTGAGGGTCGTCCCCGCATCGTTCGGTCAGGCGTTCTAGAGTCAGGGCCAGGTGCACGCCGCGCTTGGTGCCGGCCAGGGCATGGATCTCGTCGATGATGACGGTGCGAACCGAACTGAGTGCGGCGCCGGCTTTGGAACCCAGGATCAGATAGAGGGACTCAGGTGTAGTGACCAGAATCTGAGCCGGATCACGGGCCTGACGTTGCCGTTCCTTCTGTGGTGTATCTCCGGTGCGAACGTCCACCGTGGCCTGGGTCCAGGCCTGACCCAGCCGGGCGGCGGTTCGATGCACACCCACCAGGGGGGCGCGCAGATTCCGTTCCACGTCATAAACCAGCGCCTTGAGCGGCGATATGTAGAGAATCTGCACACCACCCGCGACCGGCTCTGGATCGGCCCGCCCCAGGCAATCGATACTCCAGAAAAAGGCCGCCAGGGTTTTGCCGCTGCCGGTGGGTGCGGTCAGCAGCGCATGGTCGTTCCGGGCGATGGCGGTCCAGCCCAGACTCTGGATCTCCGTGGGCGCACCAAAGCTTTCGCGAAACCAGGTGGCGGCCGGGTTGGAGAACAGGTTCAACACGTCAGAGCAGGTCGGATCTGCGGGCTGCTTCATGCCGGGACGGCCAACACCGATTCGGATGTTCCCAAACGCTGCGCCAGAAACGACACAAAGGCCCGCGCTTTGGGCGGCAGTCCGGCGGCGCTGGCATACACCACGTAGATGCCGATGCGCGCATCCTCGAACGATTCCAGGATCGTATCCAAGCGACCCAGGCGCAGATCCTCTTCAAGCATGAAATCGGGCAGCTGCACGATCCCCAGTCCGGCCCGGGCTGCGGCCAGCAGGGGCAGTCCGTTGTTGCAGTGAAGGCGACTGCGCACCGGCACCGTTTGCAACTCGCCGTCCACTCGAAAGGTCCAGCTCTGGGCCCGCTGCCCCGGATGCCGATACAGCATGCAGTGATGTCGTCGCAGATCGTCGGGATGATGGGGCCGGCCGTTCCGGGCCAGATACTCCGGTGACGCGCAAACCAGGAGTCTGGTTTCACCGAGCCTGCGCGCAACCAGGCTGGAATCGGCCAGACGCCCAACGCGAATTGCCAGGTCAATCCCCGCATCCACCAGGTCCACGAACTTGTCATCCACCAAAATGTCCAGCTCGATGTCCGGATAGCGCTCCAGGAACACCGGGATCAGCGGTCCGACGTAACGCACGCCAAAGGTCATGGGCATGGTGATGCGCAGCAGACCCCGGGGCACTCCGGACAATTCGCCCATACGGTTTTCGGCCTCTTCCACCGTATCGGCCACCCGTCGGCAATACAGATAGTAGGCCTCGCCCGCCTCGGTCAGGCTCAACTTGCGCGTGGTGCGCTGTAGCAGGCGTGTTCCCAGCCTTTCCTCCATCTGCTTTATGCGCTTGCTCACCAGGGAGCGGGATGAGTCCAGGACATTCGCCACGGCGGTAAAACTGCCGAGCTCAACCACACGGGTAAACAAGAGCATGTCGTCGATGGATTTCATTAGCACTATAGAGGGCAGATTGATGCCTGGGGTTCAACAATCATGTTACGGCAGCCCGGCTTATTTCCACGCATTGGACTGTTAAGATCCGGTTTGAAAATAGTTTTCATCGGGTTGACTGGCATGCTTCGCAGCACCGAAAATCGCTACGGCGCCGTCTCCCGCAGTCTGCATTGGTCAATCGCAGGGCTGTGGGTGGCGCTGTTCGCCCTGGGCTGGTACATGACGGAAATCAGCTACTACGATGCATGGTATAAGCGGGCGTTTGACTGGCACAAAGGCGTCGGCGTGCTGATGTTTGGACTGGCATTGGCGCGGCTGATCTGGTCTCGGCTCGACCGCGGCCCGGCGCTGCTTGCTGAGACGAGTGTCCTGCAGCGCGTCGCCGTCCACAGTTCTCATTTCGTGCTCTATGCGATGACACTGCTGATTCCGATCAGCGGCTACTTCATTTCCACTGCGGACGGTTCTGGAATCGACGTGTTCGGATGGTTCGAAGTGCCCGCGCTCCTGCCCCCGTCCACAGGGCGTGAGGAACTGGCCGGGACGCTTCACTATTATCTGGCATTCGGAACCGCATATTTGGTGGTATTGCATGCGCTGGCCGCGCTCAAACACCAGTTCGTCGATCGGGACGGGACCCTGAGTCGGATGCTGGGTAGCCCCGAGCCGAAACCATCCCGGGCCATCCCGGGCCGAGCCAACCCAAAAGGGCACAGCGCCTGAGTCGATGGGAGTTTTACTGCATGACCATACCAACCGTATCCAAGCACCTCACTCTACTGGCGGCAGCCGGACTGTGGACCATACCCTGGAATGCCAACGCCGAGGTGGAGCGCTACGCGCTGGATCCCGGACATTCCTTTGTCACCTTCAGCATTTCCCATCTGGGCTACAGCATGCTGCAGGGCCGTTTCAACGATTTGGAGGGCAACTTCGAGTACGACACGGAAAATCCCGCTGGTTCAAGCATCAAGGTGGTCATCAAAACCGCCAGTGTGGACACCAACCACGCTGAACGTGACAAGCATTTGAGAGATGCCGATTTCCTCAACGTGGACACGTTCCCCGAGGCCAGTTTCGAGTCCACCTCGTTCGTGGAGGATGGAGACACGGGCGTGCTGACGGGTAGTCTGACGCTGCACGGCGTGACCAGACCCATTGATGTGGATGTGACCTTCGTCGGCGCCGGCGAGGATCCCTGGGGCGGTTATCGCCGTGGCTACATCGGGCGCACCACCCTGCGCCGCAGTGACTTCGACATGAGCTACGACCTGGGCCCAGCCGCCGAGGAAATGACGCTGGAGTTCAACATCGAGGGCATACGCCAGTAGCGGGCGAGCACACATAGGCCAAACCCTCAACCGACGCCCGCATCCCGCGGGCGTCTTCGTCTGCTCAGATATGGTCGCCCCCGACTCTGGTATGTTTTGCTCCAGCATTGCAGCCTCCATCTACGCGCAAAAACGCGGGGGAAATGACCCATGGGACATTGGCGCACCCGGCTGATGGTGGGCCTGACCGGGTTGTTTGGTCTGGCAATTCTGACCTTGGTCGGTGTCCTCATCTGGCTGCTGTCCCAGGTGCCCGGCAAAGAAACCCGAAGCGTGGCCGTAGACGGGTTGGCCGCGCCGGTGGAAATACTGACCGATTCAAACGCCCTCGCCCATGTGTACGCCGAAACCATGGACGATGCGTATTTCGCGCTGGGCATGCTCCATGCGCGTCATCGACTTTGGCAGATGGAAGCCCAACGACGCGTGGCCCAGGGCCGCATATCCGAGCTTCTGGGGGCGGCGGCTCTACCCCTGGACCGGCGCATGCGGGTCCTGGGCTTGTATCGCAGCGCCCAGGCCAGTTTAGGCGCCCTGGACCCCGAGGTGATGGGTGCTCTGGAGCGCTATGCCGACGGCGTCAATCGATATCTGAACAAACCCCTGGAAGCCCTCCCCCTCGAGTTTCAGATGCTCCGGCATAAGCCGGAGCTTTGGCACCCGGCCGACTCGGTTGCCTGGTTCAAGACCATGGCACTGCGGTTGAGCACCAATTACGGGAGCGAGTTGCTGCGGGCGCTGCTCTTTCGGCGGCTCGGCGACGACGCAATCGGGGATCTGTTCCCCATCCCGAGCGACAACGACCCGGTGACGTTGGATGACCAAACCTGGTCCACTGCAAGGCTTCCATTCAGGGACCGCGATCCGATCACGGAGCCAACCCGCCGCGGCTGCGGAAAGGCCGCCCTGAACCCGCTAGGTGAGGTTCAGCCCAACAGTCCACCGCAGCCGGTCCGAGCCTCCAATGCCTGGGTGGTGGACGGCCACCTGACCGATACCGGCGCACCGATCCTGGCCAACGATCCGCACCTGCGTTTGCGGGCGCCGATACTCTGGTACCTGGCCCGTATCTCGACGCCCGAGTTGAGTCTGGCCGGCGCCACCGTTCCCGGAATGCCGTTTCACCTTCTGGGGCACAACGGTGACATCGCCTGGGGCATGACCACCACCGGAGCGGATGTGCAGGATCTGTTTTGCGAACCCGTGGACCCGACCAGGCCAGACCGCTACCGGGGTCCCGATGGATGGCTGAGCTTTGAGACCCGGGTGGAAACCATCCGGATCAGGAATTCAGCGCCGGAGACCCTAACCGTGCGGCATACACGGCATGGGCCAGTACTGTCGGATGTGGATACCGGCGCGCGCCAGATCGCCGGCCGCAACCATGTGCTGGCCTTGCGCTTCACCGGTTTGGATCCTGCCGATACAACCGCGGCGGCGATTTACCGCCTCAATCTGGCCCGCAACTGGGAACAAACAATCGAGGCCCTGAGCGCGGTGGTTGCGCCGCAACAGAATCTGCTCTACGCGGACGTCTCCGGCAACATCGGATTCGCGGCTCTGGCGCGAATCCCTCAGCGGCCGACCGCATCGGGGCTGGTTCCGGTGGCGGGTGCAGATGGTGAACACGATTGGGCGGGTTTTGTCGCCCGGGACGAATTACCCCGGGCGTTGAACCCGGTTTCCGGCTGGTTCGCCAACGCCAACAATGCCATCGTCAGCAGCCGCTATCCCCACAGGTTCAGCGTCGAGTGGGAAGCGCCGTATCGGGCTCAACGCCTCGCCGCGTTGCTCGAGGAGTACACCCGGGATGGGCGGCGCTACTCGCTGAACGATGCCCAGGCGATGCAGGCGGATACCCTTTCCGGGGCAGCCCAGGCCTTGCTCCCGTATCTGCTGGCCACCCGCCCGAAGGATGATCGCGCCCGCGACGCGCTTGGGCTGCTGCGAACCTGGGATGGACGCATGAACCGGAACCGGCCGGAGCCCTTGATTTTCAGCCTGTGGCTGCGCGCCCTCAACCAGGCGCTGTACGCCGACGAACTCGGCAGCGCCTTCCCCTGGTATCGGGGGCACCGGCCCAGGACGGTGATCCATATGTTGACCCGAGCCCGGTCCTGGTGCGATGACGTGTCCACTCCGACCCGGACGGAGCATTGCGATGGGGTGCTGAGTACATCGCTCAGCCAAGCCCTTTCGGAAGGCGCTGAACTGTTCGGCGAGAAACCGGCGCTGTGGCAGTGGGGCCAGGCGCACCGCGCTACCCTGGCCCATCCTCTGATCAGCCGCATCCCGGTCCTCAGCACACTGCTGGACATCGGCATCGACAGCGATGGAGGCAACTACACACTCAACCGGGGGGCCGGTTACGGGGGATCCGTTGACGATGCCGACCCGGCGACCCCCTTGATCCATGCCCACGGTGCCGGTTATCGGGCGATCTACGATCTGAGCAACCTCGACAACTCGCGCTACATGATCGCCACCGGGCAGTCCGGCAACCCCCTGTCCCGCCACTACAGCGATCTGGTCGAGCCTTGGCGCGACGGGCGTTACATTACGCTGTCGGGTGAGCGCAAGGACCTGCAGGGAACCGCAACCCGCATTCTGCGGCTGCAGCCTGCGCCCACGGACTCGGATCAGCCCACGGACTCGGATCAGAGATAGGGTCCGCCCACGGCGATCGCCACGACCAGGAGGCCCAGCACGAGATTGATCCCCACCATCTGCCGGATACGGCCCAGGGCGACCGCCCCGGAGGGCCAGTCCTCACCCACGACCGACCGTCGCAACCGGCGATAGGGTGCGAAGAACAGGTGTGCGAATATCAGCATCATCACCAGGCCAATGCCGTGCATAAGGTGGATATAGAGCCCGGCCTCGGCGAACCCCCCAAAAAAACCGAACAATATGGCGTATCCGGTTACCAGCAGGGTCGCCACCGAGACCCAAACCCAGGGAAAGAAATTACCGAATACCCGGGCCCATAGGGTCAACCGGTCAGGCGGCTCGAATGCGGCCAGTGCCGGACGCAGCGCCATGTAGGCGAAAAACATCCCACCCACCCAAACGACCGCCGCGATCAGGTGCAAGATCAGCAAAAATGCCATTACCAGCGTCTCCTCGTTCTCAAACACGAGCCGCATCCCGTCAAAACGAGCGTGCTAATTAATCAGAGCTTACAACGCCTGTGTTTTCGTTGTGTCACAGCGGGCGCAGCGCAATACCGTCACCAGCCGACCCTGTTTGACGTCGAAGTCTTTTTCCTTCCAGATCCGCCACTTGTGGAACCCGTGTTTGCACAGGGTCTTGCCCTGGGCCTTTTGACCCGGTTTGACTCGGCGAAACTGCACCACGTCACCCATCGACTTGTGCCTCGATACGCACCCAGACCGGGGAATCCGGCGGATGGAATGGTCCCCGGGGCGATTTCCCGGGCGAAACTAAGCCTTTGGGAGCCTCGGATCTATTCGTGAACGCCCATCTTGGGACTGAAATGCGCAACTTCATTGTTGCGAATCCTGGCAAGAGAGCAATTGTTGCCCGCGATCTGCGCCTTCAAGCTGCACATTTCTGTTTCGTCCAGAATACATCACGGGCTCCTTTGTGAACCCCAACGGGATCCGCACGAGAACGGCAAATGGGCCTTATGGAGGTCTGATCAGCTGCTGCGATTACACCGGCGTCTTTGCGCTCTCTGTTACAAGGCGCACCGAGCGCAGTTGGCCCAAGGCAAATAAGTGGGTTGCCAATGAGCGAGGTACAAAGCCGTACCCAGGGCGCAATGGCGCGGCCCCTTCGTGGGCGAAACGCGATTCGAATCAATTGGTCAGACCTACCTAACACCCGAGTTCCGAGCATGCAAGGTGTTGCGGCGCTGGCCCGGACGGGGCACGGGTCGCGTTTTGCCGCGACGGCTGCTATACCGTGGCTCTCACACCAGCAGGATTGAAGTTGAAATCATGAACCAGACGTCTAAACAGGTCGCGGTCGTCGCGGGCGTCGGACCCGGTCTGGGCGCGGCGCTTTGCCGCCGACTGGCCGCATCCGGTTACGCGGTGGCGGCGGTTGCCCGCAGCGTCACTTTCTGCGAGGAATTGGCCGCGGTGGCCCGGGCCGCCGGCGCCACCCTTAGATGCTATGCCTGCGATCTGAGGTTGCCCGACACGGTGGACGAGACCATGGGCCGTGTAGAGAGCGAACTGGGCCAACCCCGGGTCCTGATTTACCACGCCGGCGCCTTCCAGATGAGCAGCCTGGTCGATACCACGCCCGAGGCTATGCGCAGTCTATGGGAAGTAAACTGTTTTGGCGCTTATCTCTGCGCGCGACGGTTGGCGCCGGGCATGCTCGCCGACGGCGGCACAATGGTGTTTACCGGCGCCACCGCCGGAGTCAAGGCGAGCGCGGGATTCAGCGCCTTCGGATCGTCCAAATTCGCCCTGCGCGGGCTGGCCCAGGGCCTGGCAAGGGAATTGGGCCCCCAGGGTGTCCATGTGGCCCACGTGGTCATAGATGGGATCATCAACACGCAACGCTCCCGGACGCGGAGCGGCATGCCGGCAGAACAGTGTCTGGACGCCGATGCCATCGCCGAATCGTACCTGCACCTGATACAGCAACACCGATCGGCCTGGACCTTCGAACTGGATCTGCGACCGGACGTGGAACCGTTTTGAGGCCGTCAGGGGTTATCGGCAACCCTCATCGGGTCAGTCGGGCCGGTTGATGGCGAAACGGGGTTCGCGTCAGTCGTCGGTGCCCAGCAGTCGCCTGAGCCGACTGCTGCACCTTGGCATGACCGCCGGAGGACTGGCGGCCGGCGGCGTCGCTGAGGGCGTGCGGCGGGCGGCGCGGGGCGAGCCGCCAAGCCTGCGCACGGCGATGTTGAACGCCGACAATGCACGCCGGTTGGCCAAACGACTTTCGCACCTGCGCGGCGCGGCCATGAAACTGGGGCAATTGATCTCCATGGAGGCCGATGATCTGCTGCCCCCGGAATTCACCGCGGCGCTGGAGATACTCCGGGCAGACGCTGACGCCATGCCCGCGGCACAGTTGCACCGGGTGCTGGGTCAACAGTATGGCAAAGGTTGGCAGGCGCGGTTCGAGCGGTTCGACGAAACCCCCATCGCCGCCGCATCCATCGGTCAGGTACACCGTGCCAGGGCACGGGACGGCCGTGATCTGGTCCTCAAAATTCAGTATCCCGGCGTTGCCCGCAGCGTGTCCAGCGACGTGGACAACGTGGCCCTGTTGCTGCGCATGTTCAGCCTTCTGCCGATGCAAATCGACATCGATGCCCTGGCCGTCGAAGCAAAACGTCAGCTCAGGGCAGAGGCGGACTACCAGCGGGAGGGCGAATCCATGGCCCGCTACTGGACCCACGTGGCCAACGACCCGGATTTGCGTATGCCCCAGTTCGATCCGGACTTGAGCACCCACCATATCCTCGCCATGACCTACATGGAGGGACTACCCCTGGACCAGGCGGCGGAGGCCGGACTGAGCCAGCCGACCCGGGATCATCTGGGTACGGTAATCGAACGGCTGTTGTTCCGGGAACTGTTCGATTTCCGGCTTATGCAAACCGACCCCAACCCGGCCAACTATCTCTACGATGGTGAACGAAAAGCACTGGTGCTGCTGGATTTCGGCGCCACTCAGGCGTTCGGAAATGAGATGGTGCTGGGCTACAGGGACATTGCCCGGGCAATCGTGGAGGACGATGCGACTGCCATCGAACGCGCTGCCCTGAACCTGGGGTACATCGCGGCCCGGGACGCCGCCGAGCAAAAAAGGGCGGT
>JAHEDQ010000185.1 GCA_024641125.1 Candidatus Competibacteraceae bacterium
CCTTTTTGAGTACCGGACTGTTGGCATTGAATTCACCGATAGCCCGACGCCGTCCGGGGTAATCGCTGGACGCTTCCAGTTCGGTCACCAACTCATGGATTACATTGTCTTCCACGGTCTGGCCATAGGGCGTGATGTCCCGCTCACCGCGCCCATAGAAATTGCGCCGCCGTATTTCCAGCGGATCCAGTCCGAGCACACGCGCCATGTCATCGATGATGTATTCGATGGCGATGGCACCCTGGGGGCCACCAAAGCCGCGGAATGCGGTGTTGGACTGCGTATTGGTCTTGCCGCACAGGGCCCGGATGTCCACGTCAGCGAGATAGTAGGCATTGTCGAAGTGGCACACCGCGCGGGTCGCAACAGGCGCCGACAAATCCGCCGAGTAGCCGGCCCGGGCGAGCATTTCTACACGCGCACCGAGAATTAGACCGTCCCGGTCAAAGCCAACATCATAGATGTAGTCAAAACAGTGGCGCTTGCCGGTGATCATCATGTCGTCGTCGCGATCGGGCCGCAGCTTGACCGGGCGCTTGAGTGCACTCGCCGCCAGCGCCGCCACGCAACAAAACAAGGCCGACTGGGATTCCTTGCCGCCGAAACCGCCCCCCATGCGGCGCGTTTCCACCAGCACCTGGTGCGACCGCAGGTTGAGGGCATGGCAGACCCGCTGCTGCATCTCCGTTGGATGCTGGGTGGAACTCCAGATCTGAAGGCCGTTGTCTTCCCTGGGGACGACGTAGGCGATCTGGCCTTCCAGATAGAACTGCTCCTGGCCGCCCACCTGGAACTCCCCACTCAGCCGATGGGGCGCTGATTCCAGGGCGCGCACGGGACTTCCCCGAGTCAGACGCATGGGCGGCACCACGTAGGACTGCTGCCGTTTCGCTTCCGCCGGGGTTAACACCGCGGGCAATTCCTGATAGACCACCACCGCTTTGCGAGCCGCCCGACGGGCCGCCTCGCAGGACTCAGCCACCACCGCGAATAGAGGCTGACCCAGGTACTCAACCCGATCCTCGGCCAGAATCGGGTCATCGTGCACAATCGGTCCGCAGTTGTTCTCGCCGGGGATGTCGGCGGCAGTCAACACCGCAACCACACCCGGGGCATCGGATACCGCCGCCAGATCCATGGATTGGATCCGTGCATGGGCCTTAGCGCTCAGGCCCAGGGCGCAGTGCAGGGTACCGGCCAGTTCGGGGATGTCGTCGGTATAGGTCGCTTCGCCGGACACGTGCAGATGCGCCGACTCATGGGGGTGCGGCGCAGGCGCTGCCACCGGGGCGGGTGAGTTCATGCGTCCCTCCACTCAAGTCTGGGCAAAGACACTGACGGACCTTGCATCCAGGGGATGATCCGATCGGGTTTCCAGATAGAAACGATACAGTAGATTGGCCGCGGCTTGGCTCCGATATCCGGCCGAGGCGCGCATGTCGTCCAGCGGTGTGTAGTCGAGCGCCAGCGTTTCCATGGCCACTCGGACGGTTGCCTCAGACCAGACCTGACCCGCCAGCGCCGCTTCGCAGTTGGACGCCCGTTTTGGGGTGGCCGCCATTCCACCGAAGGCCACCCTCGCCTCCCGAATCTGGAGACCATCCAGGCGAATCGAGAAGGCGGCACACACGGCGGAGATGTCCGAGTCGTAACGCTTAGACAGCTTGTAGGTCCGGAAGCGTTGGTTCTGCGCCGGCAGGGGAACCTCGATTGCCTCCAGAATCTCATCGGGGCGCATCGATTTCTTCATATAGTCCAGATACAGATTCTCCATCGGCAGCGTCCGGGCGCGTTCTCTGTTGCGCAACACGACCCTGGCGCCCACGGCGATCAACCAGGGCATGGAATCGCCGATGGGTGAACCATTGGCCACATTGCCCCCAAGCGTCCCGGCGTTGCGGATGGGCGGCGAAGCGAACCGTTCCCAGATCTCCTCCACCTCTGGATATGGATCGACCAGCGCCCGGTAGGCGTCACTCAGGCTCACGGCGGCACCGATCCGCAGACCCGCTTCGGTCGGGTCGATGCGCTTCAGTTCAGCAACCTCGCCGAGATACAGAATATCGCCGAGTTCGCGAAACTGCTTATTGACCCAGAGTCCTATGTCCGTGCATCCGGCCAACACAGTGGCCTCGGGGTATTCGGTCTTGAGCTCGGCCAGCTGTTGCACCGTCCTGGGCGCGTAGAAGCGGACACCCCCGTGCTCGTAACACAAGGGCTGATCCCGCGTGATCCGGTCCAGTTCCCGCCGCACCGCATCGGCCGCAAAACCCACCCGCGGCAGATCGAACATGCGTTCGCCGGCTTCCAGGATCGGCCGATACCCGGTGCACCGGCACAGATTGCCAGTGAGGGCGCTGCGCAGGGCTGCGCGGTCCGGTCGGGTGCCGCATTCCCCATGGGCGATGTAACAGTCCCAGAGCGACATGATAAAACCCGGCGTGCAGAATCCACATTGGGACCCGTGACAATCGACCATGGCCTGCTGCACCGGATGCAGCGCACCGTCATCTCGGCGCAGGTGCTCCACGGTGAACACCGCTTTGCCGTCCAGCGTGGGCAGAAACTGGATGCACGCGTTCACCGCCCGGGTACGCAAGCCTTCCGCGACCGGCTCGGCCAACACCACGGTACAGGCGCCGCAATCGCCCTCGGCGCAGCCTTCCTTGGTGCCGGTGCAACGGCGATCTTCCCGCAGATGGGCAAGCACCGTACGGGTGGGCGGTGCGTCGGTGACCGTCACCGGTTTGCCGTTCAGCAGAAATCGGATGGGCTGTACAGAATGCGGGGTAGCGGGCATGGTTCAGCTACCCCGGTAGGTGGAGTAACTCCAGGGCGACACCAGCAGCGGCACATGGTAGTGGGCGTCATCGGCGATGCCGAAGCGCAGAGGCACCACATCCAGAAAACGCGGTGCGCCGGCATCACCCGCAAAATACTCGCCCACGTGAAACCGAAGTTCCCATTGACCGGGGTGGAAGTCCTCACCCTCCAGCAGCGGTTCGGCGGTGCGGCCATCGTCGTTGGTGGTCACGTTCTTGACCAGATGCGGCCTATCCAGAATCTCGTAGAGTTCGATTCGGATGCCGCGCCCAGGCACGCCCTGGGCCGTGTCGAGGACATGTGTGGTCAGTCTGCCCATGGCATTCACCTGCTGCATCCCGATTCAGGGTTCGCGCCCACCACGGTCAGGTCGGGGCGGTAAAATCGGACGATGGCTTTAAACCTAGCTCAAGGTCGGGTCAACGGGTAGCAGAAAATATCGGCTCGGTGCTGCCAATCCGGCATCACCGCTCAGTGGGCGGCGGCAGTCTGAGCCTTGGTTACGAGCAGGGCCTCAATTTCCTGCGCCGACAAGGGCTCACAGTAAAGATGACCCTGACCATAGTCGCAGCCGATTTCCGCCAGGAAAGCCAGTTGACTTTGCGTCTCGACGCCTTCCGCATAGACCTGCAGATCCAGGGAACGGGCCATGGCGATGATGGCCGAGATGATGGCCCGGTCGTGGCTATCTCGATGCAGCTCATCGATAAACGAGCGGTCGATCTTCACATAGTCTATGGGCAGGCGTTTCAGATAGCTCAGCGACGAGTAGCCGGTGCCGAAATCGTCGATGGCAATGCGAAAACCCTGTTGTTTCAGCCGGGTCAGGCTGCCGATGGAGAGTTCCGGGTTCTGCATCAGATTGGATTCGGTGACTTCGATGGTCAGTCGGCAGCCGCTGGCGTTCTGTTCGGCACCCAGCAACTCGGCCACCAAATCATCCGGCAAGTCCAGCGACAGCGGGCTTTTCATGGACTTGTTGACGGCGATGCGGGCACCGTTGGGGAGCAGGTGTCGCCATTGCCGGGCCTTTTGTCCGGCGGAGCGGAGTACGAATTGATCAATACGCTCGATCAGGCCGATGGTTTCCGCGATCGGGATGAACTGGTCGGGGTTGACCAGACCCCGGGTCGGGTGACGCCACCTGACCAGGGCTTCCAGCCCCACCAGTTGGGCATCGCGTAAATCCTCGGAAATCGCGAACTGAGGTTGATAAAAAACCTCGAGCAGTCCCTGGGCCAGGGCGATGTGCAGTTCCGTCTGCAGCGTGGCCTGCTCAATGACCCGGGCGGACAGTTCCTTGGCGAAAAAAGAGTAGATCCCGCGACCCGATTCCTTGGCCCGAAACAAGGCGATATCCGCATGCTGCAACAGGGTATCCGGATCGGCGCCATCATCGGGAAACATGGCGACGCCGATGCTCGCGTTCAAAAAGTGCTGTGTGCCATCCAGTTCCACCGGGTCCCTGAGCGCATTCAGGATCTTCTGGCAGGCGGACACACTGGCCTCCACATCTGGAAGGTGGAGTATGGCGATGAACTCGTCCCCACCGATGCGTGCCAGTGTGTCCTGCCCCCGTAAGACGCTCCGCATCCGTTCGGCGGTCACCCGCAGCACGAGGTCGCCGAACGGGTGGCCGTAGGCATCGTTCACGTTCTTGAAGTGGTCGAGATCAAGATACAGAACCGCCAATCGTTCATCACTGTCCCGGGCCCGACTTATCTGCTGTTCCAGGCTTCGACGCATGAGCCGGCGGTTGGGCAACGCCGTCAACTCGTCGTGGTAGGCAAGAAAGCGCAACTTCTCCTCGGCCACCCGCTCGCCGGTCACGTCCCAGTTGGTCCCCAGCATGCGAACCGGAACGCCGTCCGCATCCCTCTGAATCACGGCGATGGCTTTGATGTGCCGGACATCACCGTCCGGATGCATCACCCGGAACTCCGTGTGAAAATTGCGCAAGCCTTGCACCGCCTCCTGAACTTCAGCATGCGCTCGGTCCAGGTCCTCGGGATGGACACAGGTCTGCCAGGCCTCGTAGGCCCCGGCAAAGTCCGCCGGTGAAACGCCGTACAGATGAAACATCTGTTCGTCCCAAATGAGTTCATTGGACTGGAGATTCAGGTCCCAGACACCCACGCCCGCGCCTCGGGCGGCCAGTTCCAGGCGCAGTCCCGCTTCGCCCTCCAGGCGCGGCGACGGGCCCTGGCCGTCGATACGCCAATGGGTGCCGACAAACAGCGCCTTCTGGTCATTCTCCGTGGGACGAGGCGCGCCCTTGAGCAGCATCGACCGATTTTCGCCGTTGTCCAGGCAAATCCGAAAACGGCATTCCAGCTCAGTCTGCCGTTCGATGGCGTGTTCGATGCGCTGCCGGGTCAGCAGGCGGTCGCTGGAATGGATACGGGACATCCAAGCCGAAAGGTCGATCTCAAGTTGACGCGCATCCAGGCCATAGAGCGCATACATCTCAGGGCTCCAGTGTACCCGCAGGGATGCGGAATCAACCTCCCATATGCCGACCTGCGCCGCCCGCAGCGCGGCCCGGACTCGCTGAACGGGTTGATTGGTCTCGGCATCCGGCATCGCGACCCCATCCTCGCTTGTGCTCGCAACGGATCTCTGAGGGGTCCCGCCCCACAGGCAAAAACGATCCGCTGTTGGGACAGGCTGTGGTTCAGAATAGTCCAAGCGCCGCCCGAGAACGATAAGCAAAAATCGGATTCTGAGCCGGGCGCGTGGTTCGGGGTAGGCGCCGACAGGCATCCGCCTGTTAGACTGTGCACCCGACCCTGGGGTTGGAGCGACATCTTACCTGTAGGCGACCTGAGGGGGTTGCTGTACGTGCAGACAGGGGACCCGATCAACGAGGCAATACCGGCAACGCTGCCGCCGCCACAAACCGGCCCCATCGTCTGGTACGGCCCGGCCATGGTCGCGCGCGCCGACCAGTGGTGTCTCGATCTGACCCAATCCGAGGTCGCGGAGCTTGAAGCCGCGGCCGGGGACTGGCTCCATCTGCATGGGGAGATCGCATCAATCACAGCGACCGCCTTCCCGCTGCCCACACTCAAACCCCGGCTGGCCCAACTGGCCAGGGAGTTGATCTCAGGTCGCGGATTCGGCGTGCTGCGCGGATTGCCGGTCGAGCAATACGACGAACGCACGGCGGCGGCCATGTTCTTCGGCCTGGGTAGCCACCTGGGGCATCCCCGTTCTCAGAACGCGCAGGGACATATCCTTGGACACGTTAGAGATCTGGGCGTACGCAGTGACGACCCCGAGGTGCGGATATACCAGACCCGCGAGCGCCAGACTTTTCACACCGATTCCAGCGACGTGGTTGGCCTGCTGTGCCTGAAGACGGCCAGATCCGGGGGCGACTCCCTGCTGGTGAGCGCATCGGCCATCTTCAACGAAATGCGTCAGCGCCGCCCCGATCTGCTCCACCTGATGATGCAACCGGTGGCCACCGACCGCCGGGGTGAAGTGCCGGAGGGCATGAAGCCCTACTTCCTGATACCGGTTTTTTCCTGGTACCGGGGATTTCTAACGGTTATGTATCAACGCCAGTACATCGAATCGGCCCAGCGTTTTGCCGACGCCCCGCGTCTGACCCAACAGCATCGGGAGGCGCTGGATCTGTTCGATGCGCTGGCCAATGATCCTGCGCTGAACCTGTCCATGACCCTGCAGCCCGGGGACATGCAGTTCGTAAACAACCATGCCCTGCTCCATGACCGCACCGGATTCGAGGATTGGCCGGACCCGGGCCGAAAACGGCATTTGTTGCGATTGTGGCTGTCCATGGCCGGTGATCGCCCGCTGCCGGAGGTGTTCGCAACCCGATTCGGCAGCGTCCGGGTGGGTGATCGGGGCGGCATCGTGCTGGCCCCCAACAAGTGACAATTCAGGGCGTCTTTACCCGATCAAAACATCAAAGTGCCCGCCTGGCGCGCAGCCCGAAAACCCACAGTGAGTCATCCTCCGGGTTCAGGGCCGGGTCCTTGATGTATTCGACGCTGGGCGTTATCGCAATCTGCCGCGTCACCGGAATCCGTTAAAATGCTTCAACCGTGTACTGGTCGTCCAGCCCTGTACCAAAGCTGCTTTCGTTCGGCTCACCCCAGTTCACACCCAGCCCGAGCAGGTCCGCACCGGGATTTCATTGATACATCAGTCCAAGGCTGACGGATTTCTGCAGCAGGCTGCCACCGTCGTCGGCATAGCCACCGCGCACAAACGGCGCCCAGCGATCGTCGATGTGACGGACTTCGATCAGCTACGAGGTTGAGAAACAGGCCGTGCGCCTCAAGAAGGCATGGCCAGGGCGTTATCGCAAACAGCTGGCACATCCTGTGTCGTCCAGAAATCCGTGAGCGGCTTTTGCATTGCCGTCTTACGTATCAGCACTGAATATTCGCCTTGGTCCGAACCAGTCGAATACTATGGATAAGGTCTCAGGGCAGAGCTTGCGCCGCGCATGACAGTATCTTTTCCCCGCGACTCTCGGCAATCGCAAAACATTCAATTTGGGCGGGCATCGCACTTGCTTTGTTCTTGGTTGCGCTCTGGGTCCTGCATCGTGAACTCGCGGGTGTCCATTTTAGCGAGATCGTCAGACATTTTCGCGAGCTCCCGGGGCCGGCAGTCATGCTGGCTCTCGGTTTCACTATCGCAAGCTATGCCGCGCTCGCCGGCTATGACTGGCTCGCGTTGCGCCATATCGGTCGTCGCCTGCCTTTCATCAATGTCGCGCTGACATCCTTCACTGCGACGGCGGTAGGACATAACCTCGGAGTAGCGATGCTTTCAGGTGGCGCCGTGCGGTAACGCCTCTATGCCGCTGCGGGCCTTTCGGCGGCGGAGATCGCGACTGTTATTGGCATGATCGGCCTAACCTTCGGACTGGGTGTGAGTTTCATCACGGCGCTGATCCTGCTTTTTGCAGCGTCCGAGGCGGTCCAGGTGCTCCACTTGCCTGATGTCTTATCGCGAACAGCTGGCGTGCTGCTCCTCGTATTGTTGCTGGGGTATGCGGCTTGGGGTGGCCTTCGTAAGGAACCTTTGCGGATCGGCAGCTGGCAATTCCAAGTACCTCGACCGTTAACGACCGGGCTCCAGGTGATTTTTGCCATGCTGGACGTGGCGTGCGCGGCAGCGGTGTTGTATGCATTGCTGCCCCCAGACCTCGGGATCACTTATCATCACTTGCTGAGCGTATATGTACTGGCCGTTGTCGCGGGCATCGTGAGTCACGTGCCTGGTGGGCTCGGTGTATTGGAGTCGGTACTCCTCCTGTCACTGCCCGGTGCGCCTCGAGATGCCCTGCTGGGCGCCGTGCTCGCGTATCGGGCGGTCTACTATCTGCTGCCTCTCGGCCTGGCCGCAGTGCTTGGCGTGGGACAAGAACTGACCCGACGCCGGGCGCCTATTCAGCGCAGTGTTCGGCTTGCCATTGACCTGGTTAAGCGGGCATCGCCGCAAGTACTTGCCGCGCTGGTGTTTGTGTCTGCAGCCATTCTGGTGTTTTCAGGAGCCACACCGGCATTACCTGAACGCCTGACGATTCTGAAGGAATTCCTGCCATTGCCGGTCGTCGAAGTGTCGCACATGGTGGGCAGCCTGGCCGGATTGGCCCTGATGCCCCTGGCGTACGGCTTGTACAGGCGGGTCAATGCCGCCTATTACATTACCTTGTGGGCATTGTTCATCGGCATTGTCGCTTCGTTGGCGAAAGGTTTGGACTATGAGGAGGCGGCCATTGCCGCACTCGCGCTCGCGGCATTGTATCTTGGGCGCGACCGATTCCGTCGCCATGCGTCACTGCTTGCGATCCGGTTGTCACCGGCGTGGATTTCGCTGGTCGCCATGGCTGTTTGTGGAAGCTTGTGGCTGGGAGTGTTCGCATATCGACATGTGGATTATTCGGATCAATTGTGGTGGCAGTTTGCGATGCATGCCGACGCCCCTCGCTTTCTCCGGTCCAGCCTTCTTATCGCGATCGCGGCCACGGCGTTTGCGGTCGTCAAACTCATGCAGCCGAGGACGCCTGAGCCGCAGTTGCCTGATCAGTCAGCACTCGAGCAGGTCGCGACGATCGTCAGCGGTTCACCGCACTGCGATGCGGCTTTGGCGCTTCTCGGTGACAAAGGGTTATTGATGGGTAAGGGCGGTGACGGCTTTGTCATGTCCCAGGTGCGCGGAAACAGCTGGATTGCAATGGGTGATCCGGTCGGCTCGGAGGAGGCGCGAGAGCAACTGGCCTGGCAGTTCCGCGACCTGTGCGATCAATACAATGGCTGGACCATCTTTTACCAGGTCGATGCCGAGAATCTGGCGCTGTACATCGATATGGGGCTGGCGCTTCTGAAATTGGGCGAAGAGGCCCTGGTTCCTGTCGAGGGTTTCTCTTTGCAGGGCGGTTTCAAGTCTGAAGTGCAACGCGTGATTGTAAGTGTTTGATTTGTTCAGTCATGACTTCTTCCGGTGTTTGAAAGTCGAGACATT
>JAHEDQ010000186.1 GCA_024641125.1 Candidatus Competibacteraceae bacterium
GCTAAGTGCCGCATGACCCGACAAAATTGTCACCCGCAACAAACGGACCCTAGCGGTTATTTGTCCGGTACAGGAACGTGGCGCGGGCACCCGGATAGCGTGTATCTATGTCAAAACGAGAACTGCTGCTGACGATGCTGGAAGAGACCGCTCAATCGTTTAGCGGTTTTCAGGTCAACGACAGGGGACATGCGCTTCAGACGGCCACGCGCGCGTGCCGGGCCGGTGCGGATGATGAAGTTGTCGTCGCGGCCCTTTTCCACGACGCTGCCAAAGCCGTTTGCGCGCTTCGTCACGGCGAGCTGATCGCGGACATGCTGCAGCAGCATGTCCGCGCCGAAGTTGAGCAGGTGTTACGGATGCACCAGGACTTTACTGCCGCGCACCTGAACAACGGTCGAGGTTCCTGGCGTCGATGGCTTCACGCATGGCGACCATCGTATCGTTTGACGGTGCAATTTGTAGACGAGTGGGATGCGCCATCACGCGACCCATCATACCCGACCGAACCATTGGATTTCTTTCTGCCGACGGTTGATCGAGTGCTGACCGCACGATACCCGGTGCGCCAATCGGTTGTTCAACGCATTGTGCGTCGACTCCGGAGAGAGCTGAAGGAACGGATCAAGTCCAAATAAGCTGCCAGCCGAAGCTGTTGGCAATGACCTCTGGTCGCGACCAACTCGACATAGCTGGAAAGGGGATGACGCCTTGAAACGGCCACTGTCCACTTCATTCATTATCGGGAAATCAACGATACGAGCTGCGAATCAGAGGCTGCTTTTTATCCGTGAAACCACACCAACGACATCGATTGCCGGATTCTGACTCAACCCATCTGCAGCGAACGCCCCCTGGATAACGGAACCAAAAGGAACGCACGCCTCAGAAATCACCGGACTGTTCGGCCAGAAAATCCAAAACCGCATTGCGATCCTCGTGTATCAGAGCGATGACCAGATCACCGGGCTGCGCCCAGCGCAGGGCATCGCGCACCGCCTCCAGTTCGTCCTCCTCATCAACCAGCGTGTCCGGCGGCGTGCCGGCGGCAAGGAATGTCTCCCGGATCAGGCGCGCGACCTCGCCATCCGGTCGGCCCCGGCTGTAACGCGCCATGCGCTTGATCAGCACACGGTCCGGGTTGGCTCGCGCCGCGACTTCCACTAGAGACCGGATATCGTCATCGCTGCGGTCACCGGCCTGGCCGATGATCAGCAGCCGGCGCTCGGCGCTGAGATTGCGGCCCAATTCCAGAAAGGCCTGCAGCCCATGGGGATTGTGGGCAAAGTCTACGATCACCCGGGCGCCGCCAATGTTGAACAGATTGCAGCGTCCGGGATTCTGCTCGGGACGCAGCGCCTGGAGACCGCTTCCCACCGCCTCGGTGGACAGGCCCAGCGCCAACGCCAGACCCGTCACCCCCAGTGCATTGTCCACGTTGTGAGTGGCGGCGCCGCCCAGGGTGATGGGAATCGAATCCACCGCGGTAATCGGGTCCCGTCGGTCTCCCTCGAGATAAACGATGTGCCCGTGTTCGACCGTGCAGGCCCCATGGCCGGCCGCCAGACCGGCTCGGAGCACCGGGTTGTCCGGATCGCGACTGAACCAGGTCAGGCGCCCGGTGTAGGTGTGCGCCCGCTCCACCAGAAGTGGGTCGCCCGCGTTCAGGATCAGACATCCCCGCTCTCCCAGGGCCCGACTGACCACCCACTTCACGTCGGCCAATGAGGACAGCTCCTCGACCCCGAACTCCCCCAGATGATCGGCGGCCACGTTGGTAATCAGCGCCGCGTCGGCCTGTTCCACCGCCAGACCCCTGCGAAGCAAGCCGCCCCGGGCCGTTTCCAGCACCGCGATTTCGACCCGGGTGTCTCTCAGCACCTGGCGCGCACCACCCGGCCCGGAATAGTCGCCAAGATCGATGATGTCGTCGTCCACCGCAATCCAGTCCGTGGACGACAGCCCGACGGTCAAGCCCTGGGACCGGGCCAGGGCGCTCATCAGTCGCACCGACGTGGTCTTGCCATTGGTGCCCGTGACCAGCCCTAGGGGAATTGTGTGCAACTCGGCCCAAACGATGTCGGCCGGCGCGGGCAGGTATTGAACCGGCCAGGTCCGGCTACCCTTGCCCAAGCCGATGGACACGGCGTCGTCGTCGCTCAGCAGGGGCAGGCCGTGATCCAGCGCCGCAGCCTGCAGGGCCATGAGCGGAGGATTGGACTCCTCGAGAATGGTGCGGCGCAGGGCCTCGGCATCGGGCTCGAGCTGGGGTTCCGGCTCGCCGGCCAGCACGGCGCAGGCCGCGCCCCAGGCCCAATCGTTAATATCGGTGGCCGCGTACAGTCCGTCCCGCGGCGCCGAAATGGCCAGGCTGGCGCCGGTGGAAAAACGACGGACACAGGTCTGCTCACCCTGCCAGCCAACCGCATCGAGCATGCGCCGCACCTGCCCCCGCCACGCCGCGATCACGTCATCCGTGCGATCGGCGTCGCAGCGCACGTCCAACACGGCGCCGCGGCGGTCCCACAGCAGATTCGGCCCGGTCAGCCGCCTCGAATCAACGCATTCCATCACCGCGGTTCCGATCCGATTCAATCATCACCCTCGGGCTCCCGGGCCAGACGGACCCCGCGTTCGTCCCGGATCAGCTCCATACCCTCGTCCAGGGTAAACTCGGTGGAGGTGGTCGGGCCCAGATCCACCGCAGACGGTCCGGAGCGCACCGGTGCGACCGTGGACCCCTCCGGCTTGAAGTAGATGATCTGCTTCCAGGTTCGAGCCACCGCATCGCACAGGATCAGCACCAAGTCGCCGTGGCCGGCCATGGCCAAAGCAGCCTCGTTGGCGGCCTGTTCATCCTCGATGACAACGATCTGGTCATCCCTGACGCCGCTGTCCAACAGGGCCTGGCGGAGCATGCCGGGCACCTCACTGTGTCCACGTCCCCGGGTGTTGTCATCACGCCGACAGATGTAGTGGTCGAAATGACCGGCAGCCACACGCCCGGTCTCGCTGATGTCCTCGTCACGGCGGTCGCCCGGGGCGGCCAATACAACGATCTTGCGCCCGGTGACCTCGAACCGGTCCACCACCTGGCAGATGGTCTGAACCGCCGCAGGATTGTGGGCGTAGTCCATGATCACCTTGAACGGATGTTCGTTGTAGACGTTCATCCGCCCCGGCGCCTGGAAGAAAGTGGAATCGAAGGTCCGCAGACCATGGCGGATGTTTTCCAGGGTAAGGCCCAGGCTGTGGGCCATGGCCGCGGCAAACATGGCGTTCTGTACATTGTGCAGCGCACGCCCTTCCAAGGTGGCGGGTATCAGATGGGTCCACAGCACCGGAATGTGCTGGCCGTTGTCGTACAAAGCGATCATGTGGCCGTTCATACCCTGTTCCAGCGCAAGGGCCAGCCCACCGGCCCGGATGTGCTCTTTCACCAGGGGATGATTGTGGTCCATGGTGATGTAGCAGATCCGCTCTGCCTGGCTGTGGTCCGCCATTTTCAGGCACAGCGGATCATCGGCGTTTAGCACCGCCGTGCCCCGCGCCACCTCGATCACGACCCGTTTTACCTCGGCCAGTTGTTCCAGGGTATCTATCCCCCTCAAGCCCAGATGATCGGCGGTGATATTGAGGCACGCCGAAACGTCGGATTCGCGAAACCCCATGCCGCTGCGCAACAGCCCGCCCCGGGCGGTCTCCATCACCGCCGCATCGACCTCCGGGTCGCGCAGCACCATGCGCGCCGAGGTTGGGCCGGTCATGTCTCCCTGCACCGTCAGACGCCCATCGATGTAGACCCCGTCGGTGGAGGTCAAGCCCACCACATGGCCGGCCATCTTCAGAATATGTGCCAGCATCCGCGAGGTGGTGGTCTTGCCGTTGGTGCCGGTGATGGCGGCAATCGGCACCCGGCTGGGGGTACCGGGGGGAAACAGCATGTCCAGCACCGGGCCGGCCACGTCCCGGGGCGTGCCCTCGCTGGGGGCAACGTGCATGCGGAATCCGGGCGCGGCGTTGACCTCGCAGATGGCGCCGCCGGTGACCCGGTAGGATTCGGTAATGTCGGTGGTGAGAAAATCCACGCCCCCCACGTCCAGACCGATGGCCATGACCGCGCGCTCGGCCATCTCCCGGTTGTCCGGGTGAATCACGTCGGTCACGTCGATGGCCGTGCCGCCGGTGGAAAGGTTGGCGGTTTTGCGCAGAAATACTTCTTCGCCTTTGGCTGGGACGGTCTCACGGGTATAACCCAGTTCCCCCAGCAGCAGCTCGGCCTGATGATCGAACTCAAGCCGGGTCAGCACCTTCTCATGCCCGACGCCGCGGCGCGGGTCGGAATTGACCTGGTCCACCAACCACTCGATGGTGTGCACGCCGTCGCCGACCACGTGGCCGGGCACCCGCTTGGACGCCGCGATCAACTCGCCGTTGACCACCAGTAAGCGATGGTCGAGGCCCTGTATGAAGCTCTCTACCACGGCCGTGCGCCCGTGGGCCTCGGCCTGTTTGTACGCCGCCTCCACCTCTTCCTTGTTGGTGAGGTTGACCGAAACGCCGCGGCCGTGGTTTGCGTTCAGCGGTTTGATCACCACCGGATAACCGATGCGCTCGGCCGCACGCACAGCACGGCTGGCGCTGTGCACCAGATACTGGCGGGGCACGGGCAAACCGAGATCGGCCAGGATGCCGTTGGTCTCCTCCTTGTCCGAGGCCAGTTCCACCGCAATGTGCCGGGTCTCGCCGGTCACCGTGGCCTGAATCCATTTCTGGAACCGCCCGTGGCCGAACTGGACCAGACTGTATTGATTGAGTCGCAGCCAGGGAATATCCCGCTCCTCGGCCGCCTTCACCAGCGAAGCGGTGCTGGGCCCCAGGGCCCTGCGCTGAGCATAGCGGATGAACTCGTCACGCTCGGCGGAGAAATCGAAATCCTTGTCCGGCTCGCCTTCGGGGCGCAGTTCCGGTGGAAGCAGATGGTGCAGCAACGCCAAGCCCAGGCGCCCGGCCTCCAACCCCACGTCCTTGTCTTCGTACTGGTAAACCATGTCGTACTGATTGGGCTGACCGTTGGATCGGGTCTTGCCAAAGGTGACATCGGAGCCGGCCACATTCTGCAGTTCCAGCGCCACATGCTCCAGCACATGACCCAGCCAGGTGCCCTCGTCCTCCCGCATTCGGCGCACAAACCCACCGGCGGTGCCGTAGGAACAGCCGTGCTCGTTCAGCCCCGGCAGAGCCGCCAGCAGTACATCGACAAACCCAGGGCCCAGGCGGGCGGTGGGCCATTCCTCCAACGGCCCCAGATCCACGACCTGGCGGATAACCGGGAACAACGCATAAATGCTCGGCCCGTCATAGACCGATGTGGACAGTACCTTCACCTCATCATCCTCCGCGCGGGTCCCGATTCAGCCCAGTCGGGCGCTGCGGGATTCGATATCGTAGACGCCACCCCTGACCAGGATATGCAGTCGGATGCCGATCAAACTGACCGGCTCGTGTCGGTGGGCCGAGTCCATGGTGGACTCTTTGAGCTCGGACGGGTCCACCATTGTGATACCGCCGCTGCCGTAAACTTCCAGCGTGTCGTCGGGCCCGATGAACGCCGCCGTGTCCTCGTCCAAACCCACACCCACCGCAAATGGATTGTAGGCCAAAGCGGTGAGTAAGCGACCCAGTCGATCACGCTGGCGGAAGTGCTGATCGATAATGAACCGGTTGGTCAAGCCAAGGCCTGGCGCAAGCTGAACCATATCGGCGCGGGGCGTCGACCCGCTGTCGCCACCGGCAATCATGTGCTCCGGCATGAACGCGGCACCGGCTGAAGTGCCCGCCACGTGGATGCCCTCCGCATTGCGGCGACGAATCGCCTGAGCCACCGCGGTGCCGCCCAGGATGGTGGACAAGCGCAGCTGGTTGCCGCCAGTCATGAAAATGCCGTCTGCCTCTTCGATCGCCTCAACCACGTCTTCGGACTCGCAGTGCTCACGTCGCTTTAGATTCAGCACACTGACCCGGTCGGCGCCCAGCTTGCGAAACAGACGCTCGTAGCGTCGCCCCGTGTCCTTCAGCTCCGACGCCGTGGGAATGACCGCGATATGTGCCCGCCGCCCACACAATTCGATAAAACGCTCGAGGATGGTCGCGTCGCGCACTTTTTGCTCAGCGCCGCCTATGGGAATGATGTAGCCGCGCTCGCTGTGGTCGCGCTGCGGTGAAGGACTCAAAGCCTGCCCCCTTCGAACTGACTGTGTACACATTGCGTGTAGTCGTGAACATGCCACCGACCCAGGGCCATGACATCCCGTATGGCCCCATCCGGGTCCAAAACCACCAGGTCCGCATCGGCGCCAACCTGGATCTGTCCCTTGCCTCGCAACCGCAGCAATTTCGCCGGGTTCCGGGTGAATGCCGGGAGCACACGCTCCAGGGCGTGGCCCGCCAACAGCAGCTTGCGCAGCGTGTCAGACAAGGCGCTGGGCCGACCCACGTCGCTGTGCAGCATGGTGCCCTGCGCGTCGAACACCGGCAGGCAGCCACCGCCATCCGAACTCAAGGTAACCCGCCCCGGGGGCGCACCGCTGTCCAGATAACGGATCAAGGCCTCGTCCGCCGCCCATTCGTCATCACTGTGGGTTTCGGGAAATGCGGTGATGTCCACGGTACACCCCCGTGCAGCAAGCTCCAGGGCTTCATCGAACAACACCTTGCGCCGATTGATATGCGTGGGATTGAACACGCGGGCCGGGATCTCGCCGATATCCAAGGCATCCCGGATCAGCTGCAAACCCCGGGGTCCGTCGCCCAGGTGCAGATGCAGCACGCCGGCCTTCCCGGTCATCAGGCCGGCCACATGGGCGTCGGCAGCAACCCGTAGCACCTCTTCCATGGCGGGTTGGCTGGAACGGTGATCGCTGATCGCCACCTCACCAACGCCGATAATGCGATCGATGTGGACAATGTCCTCCCTGATCGACCCCGTCAGGGTGGTGGGCGGGAGATGATATCCACCGGTGTGACAAAATGCGGTGATCCCCTCCTCGCACAGCGCCCGCGCCTGGGCCACCAGCGATCCGGTGGTGCGCACGGTGTCGTCGGTACCCAGTAATCCCACCACGGTGGTGACGCCGGCGGAGGTGAACCGGCTCAGCGGGACCGGCGGCACCCGGGAGCTGAATCCCGACTCACCCCCACCGCCAGTGATATGGGCATGGCCGTCGAGCAAACCCGGAATCAGGCGACTACCCGAAACATCCCGCACCGCTACGTCCAGAGCCGGATCCAGTTTCGGAATGGTCTCACCGATCCAAACGATTGTGCCGGCCGCGATCAGTACATGGGCACGGCCCATGTACTCGGGGGCATAAACGTCGGCGTTGGTCAGCAAATGCAGGGCAATGGCTCCATGGGCAACACACCTGAGAACCTCAAACGGACATCGGGTGCAACGACCAGCGGCGGTCTCGGCCGGGCGCGGCGGACTTTACCGCAACCACCAGCCGCCTTCCACATCTGCGCGTCAAAACGTGGCTGCACCCGGTCCCGCTCTGATCGAAAGGTCCTGCGCTGCGCCAACTTGGGCGCAACCGGACGAACGCTTGGCGATCAGCCCACCCCGTGAGGATCGGTTCGGCGCGGCGCTTCAAATCGCTGCATCCCGATGCTACTTTTTCAGTGTCGGGGAACCCTGCAGACGGGTGACTGTAGCGAGCAAGGACCGCCGCCGAGAGCGGGAATACAGTTTCAATGAGAACGTTATGATGGGGTTACCGATGCGCCTCTGCCCGCACGGTCTGGGACTGCAGGACGACATCGAGCGCGCGACCCAGGCGAGCTGGTACCGCGCAGATCCAAAACTCACTTAAAGCGGACTTTGCAAAGGAAATGACATGCGACCGTGCTTCCTGAATGCCGCGGCCGTGATGATCGCGGCCGCGGCGACCGTCAACGCACAACAGGACGACCTTGCCGCCCGCGAAGCGGCGGTGCCGGCCAATCCCCTCAAGGATGCGTACTTCGGCGAGACGCATGTGCATACCTCCTACTCGCTGGATGCCTTCATCGGTGGCAATCGGATCACCCCGGATGACGCCTATCGATTCGCCAAGGGCGAGACAGTGATGGTGAATGGAAACAAGCACGACATCGTCAAACCGCTGGATTTCGCCGCCGTGACCGACCACGCCGAGTACATCGGCGAGTTGTATTCCACCCAAGTCGCGGGCGCACCCGGACACGACAATCCCGACCTGGTCGAGCTGCGCGCACTGACCGACTACAAGGACCAGGAGGACTGGTTCTTGCGCATTGTCGTCGGCAACGCGCGTTCAGATGGGGGCGGCGGACATCCCCCGTTCTACGCCGGGCCGGAAACCACCCGAAGCGCCTGGCAACTGATGGTGAACACGGCTGAAAGACACTACGAGCCGGGCCGATTCACCACCCTGGCCGGCTTTGAGTGGACCAGCGCGCCGGGGGGCGGCAACATGCACCGCAACGTCCTTTTCCGCGACCTCAACGTGCCGGAGCTGCCGTTCACCAGTTTCGATTCGCAGGACGAGGAAAAGCTCTGGGACTGGATGGAAGCCCAGGAGTCAGGAGGCAGCACGCTGCTGGCAATTCCGCACAACTCAAACGCTTCCAAGGGACTGATGTTCAAGCCGGCGGACAATTCCGGCGAGGCCATTGACGCCGAGTACGCCGCTCGACGCAGCTATTTCGAGCCGCTTGTTGAAATGATGCAGATCAAGGGCAACTCCGAGGTTCACCCGTCGTTCTGGCCAAATGACGAGTTCGCCGGATTCGAGAACGCCGACAGCGCCCAGACCTACAACCAACGAACCTTCATCAAGGAGAACTTCGTCCGCTACGCCCTGACCCAGGGCGTGGCCTATCAGGCGGCACTGGGACAAAACCCGTGGAAACTCGGGTTCGTCGGCGGCACCGACAACCACAACGGCGCGCCCGGCGATGTGGTGGAGGACAACTACATCGGCAGCCACGGCGGTGCCGATGCGACGCCCGAACGTCGCCGCGAGGGTGAGATTCCCGGCTGGGCGTCCGGGCCCGATGTAAACCCCGGCGCCCTCACCGGCGTCTGGGCGGAAAAGAACACCCGGGGTGCGATCTACGACGCGCTGCGCGTGCGGGAGACTTTTGCAACTTCGGGCACCCGGGTCAGGCCACGCTTCTTTGGCGCGGCGGGCTTTTCCGCCGACCCGTCCGATCCCGCGGCAATGGTTGCCGAAGGCTATGTCCAGGGCGTGCCGATGGGCGGCGATCTGACGGGCCTCAGCGGTCCGCCGTCCTTCTTTGTACATGCG
>JAHEDQ010000024.1 GCA_024641125.1 Candidatus Competibacteraceae bacterium
GGGTGAAAAGCCTTCACGGCGAAGTCCTTCCGTATTGAGTCCTCTGGGGACGGCGGGGTCGCCTGCAACGGTTACAAACGGGGGTACGTCCTGGCGAACCGCGCTGCTCATGGAGCAGAAACTGTAGCTGCCGATTCGGCAAAATTGATGCACCAGCGTGAAGCCGCCGAGTATTGCGTGATTCCCGATTTCCACGTGCCCGGCCAGTGAACTGCCGTTGGCAAAAGTGGCTTGGTTTCCGACCTGGCAGTCATGGGCTATGTGACAGTAGGCCATCACCCAGTTCTGATCCCCGATCCGAGTGACGCCGCCGCCTTCATCGGTTCCCCGGCTGATGGTGCAGTACTCTCGGATGGTGTTGCCGCTGCCGATCTCCAGGCGGCTGGCTTCGCCTCGAAACTTCTTGTCCTGTGGCTCCACCCCCACCGCCGCGAAGGAATATACCCGATTGTCATGTCCCAGCCGGGTTGGGCCTTCAATCACCACGTGGGCGCCAATCCGGCAACCTGCGGAGATCTGAACATTGGCCCCGATGGTGGTGAAAGGCCCGACCTGCACATCGTCCGCCAGGCGTGCGCTGGGGTGAACGATGGCCTGGGGGTCGATCAAGAACGCATATCCTCTACCCGGCGATGGGTGCACATCAGCTCAGCCGAGGCCACCAGGCGTCCGTCAACCGTCGCCTTACCGTGGAACACCCAGATATTGCGGCGCACTTTCTTGAGTTCCACGTCCAGGCGGATCTGGTCGCCCGGCCCAACCGGATGCTTGAATCGGGCATTGTCTATGCCGACGAAGAAGTACATCGCGTCTTCCGGCGGCGCCTGTTCCATGCTGCGCACGCCCAGAATCCCGGTGGCCTGGGCCAGGGCTTCCAGAATCAGCACACCTGGCATGACCGGCCGGTTGGGGAAGTGGCCTTGGAAAAAGGGTTCGTTGATGGTCACATTTTTCAGTGCCGACAGGGACTTGCCTGGCTCACAGGACAATACCCTGTCCACCAGGAGAAACGGATAGCGATGCGGAAGATGCTTGAGCACCTCGAACACATCCATTTCGGCCACCATATCCTGTTGCATTTCCACAAGTCCTTAACTGTAAAAGGCGTCCTAGGGCGGCCATGGGCGGGCGCTCGTTGCCGCCCCAACGGCGCTGGACGCCCAATCCCCGATCGCTGGCATGCCCCGGCACGATCTACTTTAGCTGACTGAGCCGCTCAAGCACCCGCGCGGTGGTGTCCACGCGTTCACTCGCGGCGATGATCGCGCGCTCCGTGAGAATGAGGTCAAATGCCTCTTCTTCAGCCATTTGTGCTATGACTTGTTCCACCAGCGCTTCCAGTTTGTTCAGTTCCTCGTTGCGACGGATGTTGAGATCTTCCTGAAAAACGGTCTGGCTACGTTTGAGCTCACGCTGGCGGTTCAATAGGTCTGCTTCCATCTGCCGCATCTCTTCCCGGCGCGCGTCGTCGACGTCTGTGGTGGGCACGGCCAGCGCGTCTTCCAATTTGCGCACCTCGCTTTGCATTTTCCTCAACTCCGCACTTCGCGGCTCGAACTCCTCCTCCAGCCGACCGCTGGCCGCTTGGGCCTGTGGTGCTTGCTCCAGAATCTTTGAATAATTGACGAACCCGATCTTGAGCTCGCTTTGCGCTAACACGGGGAATGACATCAGCAACAGGGCTGCAATCAGCCATCGAATCAATTCCGGCACGCCCATAGACCTATGCTCTCCTCGGTACTCCCGTCAACCACGGGCGTGACCATGCGTTTCCTGCGCGCTCCACGCTCTGTGCAAACACTGCGGCCTCGCAATCCTTAGCATTCCCCGTGTACGCCGGATAAGCTTCCAGCACTGGTGGCGTCGCGGCCAAGGCCAACAGTTCTCCGCGTGGCGGTTTCGCCAGCACCATTTTATCAACTGTTCCAGCTCCCCTAAAACGCGGTTCCAAAGGTGAACTGCACCGGTTCCAATTCGTCGTCTTTCTTGGAGTTCAAGGGATACGCGTAGCTTATGCTCAGCGGCCCGAACGGGCTCAGCCACTGGACCCCAACTCCGGCAGAGTAGCGTATCTCGCCGTAATCGAAGTCCGAGGGCTGGTCGAACACATTACCAAAGTCGAGGAATGTCTCCAGTCGAATCTGGCCCAAACCCGCGCCGAACGGGGGCGGCATAAACAATTGGACACTACCGATGGTCTTAAGGCTGCCCCCGATGGGATCGTCTGTTATCGGGTCACGCGGTCCCAGCGTGTTGCTCTTGAACCCCCTGACCGAACGCACGCCGCCAGCGAAGTAGTTTTCGTAGAACGGGATGTCGTTGCTGTCCCCATAGCCGTCTCCCACCCCAACCTCACCGCCCAGGCTCAGAGTCCAATCCTTGATCAGCGGAATGTAGGACTGATGAAGCAGCGAGACCTTGTAGTACTCCCAATCACTGCCTGGGACCGCGACGTCGGTGCTGAGCCGGTTGAGCATGCCTCGGTCGGCAAACACAGCCTTGTTGCGGGTATCGTAACTCCAGGATAGCCGGCTCTCGAAGTTCAGAAACTCATCGGAGCCCTGTTGCGCCAGGATGGCAAAAATTCTGGCGGGCGTGCCTGAGTTCGTTTTGACTTTGGTGTTCTCGATGCCGAGACCCGCACGCAGAGTGCTGAATTCGCTCAGCGGTATACCGTATGTGACGTCCGCCCCATACCGGTCGAGGTCGTAGTCGCTCAGGTTGGCCTCGGCCGCGTCGGTTGTACGGTAAAAGACGTTGAATCCGCGACTGACCCCGTCAATGGTGTAGTAAGGATTGGTGTAGCCGAAGCTGTAGATCCGGTTCACGTCGCTGTTGTTGAACGAAAAACTCACCCGCTTGCCGGTGCCGAGGAAGTTGTCTTGCGAAACGCTGGCATTGAGCACCGCGCCGGATGCCTGCGAGAATCCGGCTCCCAAAGTCACGCTGCCCGAAGCCCGTTCGGTGACCGAATAGTTCACATCCACCTGATCGGTGACACCCGGAACCGGTGGCGTCTCGACATTGACCTCGTCGAAGTAGCCGAGTCTTTCCAGACGGATGCGCGAGCGATCCACATTGGTGGTGGAAAACCATGCCCCTTCCATTTGCCGCATTTCCCGTCGCATGACCTCGTCATAGGTGCGGGTATTTCCGGCAAAGTTGATGCGTCGCACGTACACACGACGCCCCGGATCCACGAACAGCGTCAGCGCGACCTGCTTTGTTTCTTCGTTCAGATCGGGTACCAGGTTGACGTTGGCGAACGCGTAACCGTCATCGCCAAGGCGATCGCTGATCCGTTGCGCCGACTCGGTGGCCTGGGTGCGGGAAAAAATCTGACCGGGCTGAATGGAAATCAGCGGCGCCAGATCCTGCTCGGTCACCGGCAGATCACCGGCCAGCTGGACGTCGGTCACTGTGTATTGCTCACCCTCGCTCACGTTCACGGTGACATAGATATCACGGCGATCGGGTGTGATGGATACCTGGGTCGAGTCCACCGAGAATTTCAAGTATCCCCGGTCCAGGTAAAAAGAGCGCAGTGTTTCCAGATCGGCCGTCAGTTTGGGTTTTGAGTATCGATCCCGTTTGGTCAGCCAACTCATCCAGTTCGGCGTGGTCAGTTCCAGGGTTTTGAGCAACTCCTTCTCGCTGAAGGCTTGATTACCAATGATACGAATCTGTTTGATTCGCGCCACTTCGCCCTCTGAAATGCTGAGCGCCACGGCGACGGTATTGCGGGGCCCGTCAGTTACGCTGGATTCGATGCGCATGGCGTACTTGCCGCGTGCAAAATACTGGCGCTGAAGTTCGACTTCCATGCGATCCAACAGCGATCGGTCGAAAACTTGACCCTCTGCCAGCCCGACCTGGGTCAGCGCCTTCGTCAGGTCATCGTCCGATATATCCTTGTTGCCCGTTATGTCGATATTTGAGATGGATGGGCGTTCGACCACGGTAATGATCAGCACATCACCTTCGCGCCGCAGCCGTACGTCGGTGAAAAAACCCGTTCGGAACAGCGCCCGCAACAGATCCGGATAGCGATCGGGCTCGACGCGCTCTCCGACCTCCACCGGAAGATAGTTAAAAACCGTGCCAGCGGAGATCCGCTGCAGGCCCTCCACTCGAATGTCCGAGATGACGAATTGCGCCTTGACCCCAAGCGGCAGGATCAGACAGCACAATGCGACAATGGCGGTCAGTCTCTTCATGGATTTCTGCGTAGGATTGCTCGAAGCGTGATCAACTGCTCAGCAGGCGGGTGATGTCGTTGAAGAAAGCCACGCCCATGAGCATCAGAAGCACGGCCAGGCCGACCCGCTGACCAGCAGCCTGAATGGCCTCGGATAGAGGACTGCCCTTTACAGCTTCGATAAGGTAGTACAGAAGATGGCCGCCATCTAGGACCGGAACCGGCAGCAGGTTCAGAACCCCGAGACTGATGCTGATCAAAGCGAGAAATGACAGAAACGCCGCCAGCCCGACGGTCACACTCTGCCCGGCGAACTGGGCAATGGTGATGGGCCCGCTGAGATGTTCAAGGGATGCTTTCCCGATCACCATTCTGCCCAGCATTTTCAGTGTGAACAGGGACATTTCCCAGGTGCGATCTATCGCCTCGATGAAAGCCCCCAAAGGCCCGTAGCGCACCAGTACCCGGGTTCGAGCAGTAAAGTCGGCAGGAACACGCACATAGGCACCGATTCGCCCCACACTTTCGGCATCCTCGTCCATACGCTCCGGGACCAAGTTCAGATCGGAAACCGCACCGTCCCGGCTGATCTCCACCTGGATGGCCTGACCCGGCCGCGCCCTCACGTAAGCGGCCCACTGGGACCAATCCGACATATTTTGGCCATCGGCGGTCAGTATCCGATCGCCCGGCATTAATCCCGCCGCCTCCCCCGCGCCCCCGTCGATCAACTCATCGATCACCGGCTCCAATGGTGGGTTCCAGGGGGTCAGCCCAAGCGCTTCGAGAATTCGACCTTGCTCCAGGGCGTCACCGAGCTGGCTCAAATCCAGTTCCCCGTCCCGACGGATGCCGTCCTCGTCCTGGACACCGATCATCGCCCGCCCCTCGCCCAGGCTGTTGTCCAGCAATGCAATGGCGGTTTCGTTCCAGGTTCTAACCGGGTGCTGATCCACCGACACCACCAGGTCCCCGGACCGGATGCCGCCTGCCGCCGCCGGCGAGCCTTCGGGCACGTCGCCGATTATGGGTTTCAAACCGCTTACGCCCCACATGAACATAACTGTGTAGGCAACGACTGCAAAAAGAAAATTAGCGGCTGGTCCGGCGATCACCACCGCAATACGGGTTGACACCGGTTTGCGATTGAAGGCGCGATCAAGGTCACTGGGTGCGACCTCGCCTTCGCGTTCGTCCAGCATGCGTACATAGCCGCCCAGTGGGATCGCCGCGAGGGCGAATTCCGTATCATCCCGGCCCATGCGTTTGGACCATATGGGTTTGCCGAATCCAACTGAAAATCGAAGTACCTTTACCCCGAGTTTGCGGGCAACCCAGAAATGACCGAACTCGTGGATGGTGATCAACAGCCCCAGGGTCACGATCAATCCGAGCACGGAAGTCATCGCGGAATTCATACCGTCGTGCTCCTGATCTGGTCGACATGCTCTCCCGCGCGCTGGCGTGCGGCGGCGTCACTGGCAAGAATCTGTTCAATGGAAGCGGCGTCGCTCGATGGCGTGGCACTGAGGGTATGACCCACCACCGCTGGGATGTCGGTGAACCCGATGTCACCGGCAAGAAAGGCTGAAACTGCTACCTCGTTGGCCGCATTCATTGCAATGGCTGCGGCACCGCCTTCCCGCGCCGCCGCCTCGGCCAGAGCCAGACATGGAAATCTGCGACGGTCCGGATTCTGGAAAGTAAGCTGTCCGACCTGGACCAGATCCAGCGCGTCCACACCGGAGTCGATCCGTTCAGGCCAGGCAAGCGCATGAGCGATGGGTGTTCGCATGTCTGGGTTCCCGAGTTGCGCCAAGACCGATCCGTCGTGATACGCCACCATTGAGTGAACAACGCTCTGGGGATGGATCACAATCTCCACCTGTTCCGGTTTGGCGTCGAACAGCCAGCAGGCCTCGATCAACTCCAGCCCCTTATTCATCATCGTCGCCGAGTCCACTGAAATCTTCCTGCCCATGTCCCAGTTTGGATGCGTGCAAGCCTGTTCCGGCGTCACGTTGGCAAGTTCGTCGAGAGGTGTTTCCCGAAACGGCCCACCGGACGCGGTCAACACGATTCGTCGAACGCCGGTCTGGGCCAGGTCCTGCCGCTGATTTGGCGGCATGCATTGAAAAATGGCATTGTGCTCGCTGTCGATCGGCAGCAGTTTGGCCCCGCTGCGGCGCACTTCGTTCATAAGCAGGGCACCGGACATGACCAGTGCCTCCTTGTTTGCCAACAGAATGCGTTTACCGGTCCGGGCGGCCGCCAGTGTCGATAACAAGCCGGCGGCGCCAACGATGGCAGCCATCACCACCCGAGATTCGGGTGCGGAGGCAATAATTTCCAGTGACTCCGCACCGGTAAGCACTTCTGTGTCGATGCCCCCTTCATCCCTCAGCAGTTCCGACAACCTCCGAGCAGCATCCGGTTCCACCATCACCGCTTGGCGGGGCCGAAACTCAAGGCACTGTCGAAACATGGTATCGACCTGGCGGCGTGCGCTCAGGCTGACCACGCGATAGCGCTCTGGATGCCGGCGCAAAACATCCAGTGTGCTGATGCCGATGGAACCGGTGGAACCCAGCACGGAAATGCCGACAGGTTCGCCGGCAGGCGCTAGTTGAGCAGCCACAGCATACCCCCTGCGAACACAGGCGCCGCCGCAGTCAGGCTGTCGATGCGATCCAAGACGCCACCATGACCGGGCAACATGGTCCCGCTGTCTTTGACCCCTTGCTGACGCTTGACCATGCTTTCGAACAAATCACCCAAGACCGATGCCGCAAAACAGAGCAGACACAGACCCACAAACAGCGACCATTGGCCAGCGCTAAAACCGAACCAGACACCGGCGGTGACCGCCACCGCAGCAACCATGGCCAGGCCCCCGAACGCCCCTTCCACGGTTTTGCCGGGGCTGACCCGTGGGGCAAGTTTGCGCCGTCCCCAGCGACGACCGGCAAAGTAGGCGCCAGTGTCCGCTGCCCAAACCAGTATCAGGGTCATCATCACCAGCGCCGGTCCGATCATCGGTTGCCGGTGCAGCCAAACCAGAGCAAGCCAGGTTGATATCAGGATGACAGCGCCCAGTACCCGCACCTGAACCAAGCCGATGCCAGTGCCGTCGCTCCCATCAAAAGCCATAACCCGATAAGACAAATACAGCCACAGCAGGCAAGCCGCGGACAGAACTGTCGGCATCCACCATGTCCAGTGCGTCGCCGCCGCGGCGAGAGCGCCAAGCGCGCCGAGCAGAGCAGCATAGGCCAGTCTGCCTCGTGCCTCCCGCAAGCCGGACAGCATAGCCCATTCCCATGCGGCGACCATCAGCACCAGGGCGGTGGCCAGGGCGAAAGCAATCGTGGAAAGCCGGAAAATAGCGAACACCACCACCAGGGCGGCGATCGCCCCGGTGATGACACGCTGCTTAAGCATCCACGCGTCCGATCACCTGTTCGCCGGTTTGGCCAAAACGGCGTTGTCGGCGCTCGAAGTCGGCCAGAGCCAGGTCCAGCTCCGCCTCGTCAAAATCCGGCCACAGGCAATCGGCAAAATACAGTTCCGTGTAGGCCATCTGCCAGATCAGGAAATTGCTGATCCGTCGCTCACCGCCGGTGCGAATAAACAGGTCCGGGTCGGGCAGGCCAGCCAGGCAGGTGAGGTCATTAAGAGAGTGTTCGGTGACATCCTCGGGCAGCATTCGTCCCGCCAGCACTTGGTCTGAAATCCGTCGCGCGGCCTGTACGATGTCCCAGCGGCCACCGTAATTGGCGGCGACCACCAGATTCAATCCGGAGCAGTCGCGGGTATCGCCCTCGGCCTGATTCATTGCGACCCGGAGACGCTCGGAAAAAACCTGCCGGTCGCCGATGAAACGCAGCCGGACGTTATTGTCCACCAGGCGGCGCACTTCGCTTCTGAGGGTGGTCAGGAACAGGCTCATGAGCACGCTGACCTCATTTCTCGGGCGCCGCCAGTTTTCACTGCTGAACGCAAACAAAGTCAATGTGCCCACACCGCGTTCGGCGCTGCTCTCAACGATGGCTCGGACCGCCTTGACGCCCTCTCGGTGCCCGGCGGTTCGGGGCAAGCCCCGCCGGGTCGCCCAGCGCCCATTCCCATCCATGACCACGGCGATATGCCGAGGCCGCTGGATCGCATGCTTGTCTGAGGAGTCGTGCTGCATTGTGTACCGTTCCATCCGGGCGTCTGCACCGGGCGCACGCGACCTCCGCCGCCCCTGCGCCGCAACCGCACCTTAGATGGCCATCAGTTCCTCCTCCTTGATCACAAGAAGACTGTCCACCTCAGCAATGGCGTGATCCGTAAGTTTCTGTATGTCGTCCTCACTGTGTCGCGCTTGATCCTCGGTGAGTTCCTTCTCCCTGAGCAGTTCCTTGGTGTCGTGATTCGCGTCGCGGCGGATGTTACGCACCGCGACTCTGGCCTGTTCGCCCTCGTGCTTGACCACCTTGACCAGCTCGCGCCGACGTTCTTCCGTCAACGGAGGCAACGGTAAGCGTATGACGGTGCCGGCGGTTGACGGTGTCAAGCCGAGATCGGAGGCCATGATGGCCTTTTCCACCGTTGCCACCATACCTTTCTCCCAGGGCGTGATGGCCAGCGTGCGCGGGTCGGACACCGTGATGTTCGCGACCTGATTGATCGGAACGGTGGAACCATAGTAGTCCACCATTACGTGATCAAGCAGGTTTGGATGGGCCCGCCCGGTTCTGATCTTAGTCAGTTCCAGACGCAGGCTTTCGACGGATTTCTTCATCCTTGCCGCCGCATCTTTCTTGATGTCTTCGATCATTTTCAGCTTATCCCTTGAACACAGTCGTCCCGACATTCTCGCCCTTGACGACGCGGCTTATTTCGCCCTCGCGGGTGACGTCGAACACTTTGAGTGGCAGATCGTTGTCGCGGCACATGACGATTGCGGTTGCGTCCATAACCCTGAGATTTTGATTCAACACCTCGTCATAAGTTATTGTTTCGAAGCGCTTAGCATTTGAGTTTTGCATTGGGTCCGAGGTGTAGATGCCGTCTACCTTCGTGGCTTTCAGCATGACCTCCGCACCGACCTCGATTGCCCTGAGGCTGGCGGCAGAATCGGTGGTGAAAAATGGGTTCCCGGTGCCCGCCGCGAAAATGACGACGCGACCCTTCTCAAGATGACGCACGGCGCGCCGCCGGATGTAGTCCTCGCACACCTCGTTCACGCGAATGGCCGACATCACCCGCGCGAAGATGCCCAAACGCTCGAGCGCATCCTGCATAGCCAGGGAGTTGATCACCGTGGCCAACATGCCCATGTGGTCGCCGGTCACCCGGTCGATCCCTGCTTGCGCCAGGCCAGCACCGCGGAAAATATTACCACCGCCAATCACCAGGCCAACTTGTACCCCCATGCGGCTGATGGCGCCGATTTCGTTAGCCAATCGGCTGATGGTAGCGGGATCAATGCCAAACGACTCTGCTCCCATCAACACTTCCCCGCTGAGTTTGAGCAGTATGCGTTTGTAGGCCGGAGTGTCCGCTTGCATTGAATTCCGAATCGCTCTGGTTTTCGTGTACCGCCGGGTATTGTAAAGCGCGGCGGTGATCACGTCAGTAGGCCCCGGGGCCATGATTACGCCGCCGACTCATCCATAGACCAGTACAACGGGCCCGAGACACTCCGTGCCCTGGCGGCAGATCCCCGCAGCCCAACTGCCGGAAGCTGCTGGCCATTGAAGCCGTTTATCTACAAGGAATGCTTATGTATTTGATCCAGGCAGGATTGGGCCGGCTCGGGCATCAGTCTCCGCGCACCTGGGCCATGACCTCCTCGGCAAAATTTTCCGATTTCTTCTCGATGCCCTCGCCCAGTTCCAAGCGCACAAATCTTCGAACCACCGCGTCCTGTGCCTTGAGCAGTTTCTCTACGCTCTGGTCGGGATCCTTGACAAAAGGTTGCCCCAGCAGGGTGATTTCCGCCAGGAATTTGCGCAGCCGTCCTTCGACCATTTTGTCGATAATGTTATCCGGCTTGCCGGAGTCCCGTGCCTGGGCGACCAGTATTTCTTTCTCCTTATCCAACACGTCCTGGGGCACTTCATCCGATGCACCGTAGGCCGGATTGCTGGCGGCAACGTGCATGGCGATATCCTTTGCCAAGTCCGCGTCCCCGCCTCCCAGGTCCACCAGCACGCCAATGCGACCGCCGTGAAGGTAGGCACTCAGAGTTCCGTTCTCGGTGGCGTACCGCTCGAACCGGCGCACCGCTATGTTCTCACCAATTTTCGCAACCAGTTGACGCCGGCGCTCGTCCACGGTTTGCCCCTCGGACAGGGTGCTGTTGAGGACTGCCTCAATGTCCGCGGGATCCTGCTCCAGAATCAGATCGACCACCGCCAGAGTGAATGCCTGAAAGTCCTCGTTCTTGGCTACAAAATCGGTCTCGCAATTGATCTCCACCAGTGCAGCCCGTTTCCCATCGTCGGAAGTTCGGGCCATGATCATACCCTCCGCCGCCGTGCGTCCCGCCTTTTTGTCGGCCTTCGCCAGTCCGGATTTGCGCATATGCTCAATGGCCAGATCCAGATCACCTTCGGTTTCCACCAATGCCTTCTTGCACTCCATCATGCCGGCGCCGGTGCGCTCGCGCAGTTCCTTAACCTGAGCCGCCGAAATTGCTGCCATTGTCCACCCCTTTGCGACCAGTCAGTGCCTGTCCCGTTCTGAGTCGGGGCTCTGGCCGGTGTCGTCATTTCGCCGGGTCTCGAGCGTGCATTTCGGACCCGCTTGTAAAAAAGGCCCGAGGAGCGTAGTCCCCAGGCCCCGTTCAGTCCACCCGCACAGGCCCTATTCGGAGGACTCGGCAGTGGCTTTGTCGTTGACTTCGACGAATTCGTCCTGATTTCCTTCCGCCTGGGTGGCCGGGACCGACACTTTGCCCTCGAGAATCGCCGCAGCGGCGTTCGCGCAATACAGCTTAATAGCACGTATCGCGTCATCATTGCCGGGGATCACATAGTCCACCCCGTCCGGTGAGTTGTTCGTGTCCACCACGCCAATCACCGGAATGCCTAAGCGGCGGGCTTCCGTTACGGCGATTTTCTCGTGCCCGACGTCGACCACGAACAGGGCGTCCGGCGGTGCAGTCATCGATTTGATACCGCCCAGACTGCGTTGCAGCTTCTCCAGCTCACGCTGCAGGCTGAGGGCCTCTTTCTTGGTGAAGCGCTCCTCGACGGCGCCTTCGCCGAATTGCTCCTCCAACTCCTGCAGGCGTTTGATGGATTGCCGCACGGTGCGGAAGTTGGTCAGCATGCCGCCCAGCCAGCGATGATTTACGTAAGGCATATTGGCCTGTTCGGCCGCCTCTTCAATCGCCTGGCGCGCAGACCGCTTGGTTCCGACGAACATGATCTTGCCGTTGTTGGCGGCCAGAGTTCCAAGAAAATTCATTGCCTCCTTGAACAGGGGCAGGGATTTCTCGAGGTTGATAATGTGAATCTTGCTGCGATCGCCGAAAATGTACGGCGCCATTCGCGGATTCCAGTAGCGTGTCTGATGTCCGAAGTGGACACCGCACTCCAGCATTTCCCGCATCGTCACCTGTGACATGCGAAACTCCTATATGTAACGGGGTTGAACCTCCACGGACCCCGCCCCGCGACTTCCTGGGAAGCACCCCGCGGAGCGTGCCGGACCGTGTGTGTATTTGCCTCTGGGGCGGGCGCTTTATAGCATAGTCGGCCTCGTTCAACAAACGAGGCCGACGGATCGGTGCCGCAGTGCTCCAAGCGTGACAGCGCGCTGCCCAGCTTTATGGGTGGCCCTCCGTTCCTGCGCCTGGCTCGGAGGACATGCACGCGGCTCTGTTAGCCCGAAGTCCCGTGGCGATACACTCTAGTGGAAGGCCTTTGAAACCTATGACAGTTTCGATCAAGACGCCGGAAGAGATCGACAAGATGCGCACCGCAGGCCATTTGGCGGCAGAGGTGCTGGATATGATCGGTGAACACGTCAAGCCCGGTGTCAGTACCGAGGCACTCGATGACCTCTGTCATGACTACATCGTCAACCGGCAGCAGGCTATCCCCGCCCCGCTGAACTACCGCGGCTTTCCCAAATCGATCTGTACGTCCGTAAACCACGTTATCTGCCATGGCATACCCGGCCCCAAAACCCTCAAAGCCGGGGACATCGTGAACATCGACGTAACCGTCATCAAGGATGGGTTCCACGGCGACACCAGTTGTATGTATTTCGTCGGCAAGCCAACCATTCAGGGACAAAGGGTCGCGCAAATCGCCTACGACTCGATGCGCATCGGGATCGAGATGGTCAAACCGGGGCTGCGCCTCGGTGACATCGGCCATGCGATACAGAAGTACGCCGAATCCAACCACTGTTCGGTGGTGCGGGAGTATTGCGGACACGGGATCGGGCGCGAGTTCCACGAAGACCCGCAGGTGTTGCACTACGGCAAACCCGGCACCGGCATGAGTCTGGAGCCAGGCATGACCTTCACCATTGAACCGATGATCAACCTCGGCAAACCGGCATGTCGATTGTTGCCGGACGGTTGGACAGTTGTGACCAAAGACCACAGCCTGAGCGCCCAATGGGAACACACGATCCTGGTCACTGACGACGGATTCGAAATTCTGACCGCCAGTGATCGCCGCCCACTTTGAGGGCTCTGGTCAAGGTTCTGTACCCAAATGCAAGCACCCTCCGTAGTGAAAGCGGTCGAATTCAGCGATCGCGATATCTTCGACGGCCATGCCTTCGACGCCGACACCGCGGGCATCGATCGCCCCTTATCCGCATTTCAGGATGCGCTGAATTCCGGCACTGACACGCTTGCGCGTTTGTTTCACGAGGGTTTGACCGCGGCGGAGCTGGTTCCGGCCCGCGCCCGACTGATCGATCAGTTGCTGGTCCGCGCTTGGTTGCGGTTCGTGGCTGCGGAAGACCCCTCCATCGCCCTGGTCGCTGTAGGCGGTTATGGCCGGGGCGAACTGCACCCCGGCTCCGATATCGACATCATGATCCTGCTGGATCGGGAGGTCGCGCTTGGCGCCCGCCAAGAGGCGATCGGAGGTTTTCTTACGTTTCTCTGGGATGTGGGTCTGGAGGTGGGTCAAAGTCTCCGCACGCTGGAAGACTGCGTGGCCCAGGCCAAGGATGACGTCACCGTTGCCACCAATCTCATGGAAGCGCGCCTGATCGTTGGGCCCGAACCCCTTTTCCAGCAGATGCGCATCGCTACCGGTCCCGATCGTGTCTGGTCCAGCGGGGATTTTTTTAAAGCCAAGCGTGCGGAGCAGGTTCGTCGGCACCAGCGCTTTCACGATACGGCTTACAACCTGGAACCCAATGTCAAGGAGGGTCCGGGCAATCTGAGGGACCTTCAGACCATCGGCTGGGTGGCCAAACGCCATTTCGGTGCCGAAACCCTCCACGACCTGGTCGCCCACGGTTTTTTGACCGATGGTGAGTACGAGACCCTGATTCGAAGCCAGAATTTTCTCTGGCGCATTCGCTTTGCGCTGCACGTGCTCACCGGCCGGCGCGAGGATCGCCTGCTGTTCGACCACCAACGGCAGCTGGCCGAGTGGTTCGGCTATCGCGACGAGCCACACAGCCTTGCCATCGAGCAGTTCATGCAACGTTACTACCGGACGGTGATGCAGCTGTCGCGGCTCAACGAAATGCTGTTGCAGTTGTTCGAGGAAGCGATCCTGCTGCAGGGTGCGCCTACGGATCCACAGCCCATAAACCGCCGTTTTCAGAACAATCGCGGCTATCTGGAGGTAAGCCAGGGGCAGGTATTCCTACGCTATCCGTTCGCCCTGCTGGAGTTGTTCCTCATCATGGCACAGCATCCGGAGCTAAAGGGGGTGCGGGCCTCCACCATTCGTTTGATCCGAGAACACACCCACCTCATGGACGAGAAGTTTCGCAACGACGTGCGCGCGAAAAGCCTGTTTATGGAGTTTTTACGGCAGCCCCTGGGGATTACCACTGAGCTGAGGCGAATGAATGCGTACGGCGTTCTGGCCGCCTACCTGCCGGAGTTCGCTCGCATCACCGGGCGAATGCAGTACGATCTGTTTCACACTTATACGGTGGATCAACACACATTGTTCGTGGTTCGCAATCTTAGGCGCTTGTACCTGCCACGTTTCCATCACGAACTGCCACAGCACAGCGAGGTGATGGCCCGTATCGCCAAACCGGAATTACTGTATATCGCCGCCCTTTACCACGACATCGCCAAGGGCCGCGGTGGAGACCATTCGCAGATGGGCGCGGTGGATGCCGAGCATTTCTGCAGACGGCACATTTTGAGCGAGTTCGACACACGACTGGTCGTCTGGCTGGTGCGCAACCATCTGCTGATGTCGGTTACTGCTCAGAAGCAGGATCCCAACGATCCGCAGGTGGTCCACGATTTCGCCAAACAGGTTGGAGATCAGATGTATCTCGACCACCTATACCTGCTGACTGCTGCGGACATTCGGGGCACCAACCCGAAGCTTTGGAATTCCTGGAAGGAGGCCCTGCTGCGCGAACTTTATCTGGGCACGCGGCGCGCGCTTCGTCGCGGCCTTGCTAATCCGATGGACAGGGACGATCGGATACGCGAGGTTCAGGCCGAGGCCAGACTGCGTTTGAAAGGGTTGGATGCGGCACGGGTGGACAGTGTCTGGGGTGGCTTCGGTAACGATTATTTTCTCAGGCATACCGCTGAGGAAGTCGCCTGGCACACCCGGGCGGTGTTGAAGAAGGCCGATGACGACCGGGCACTGGTGTTGGCCAAGCCACAGCCCGGTGGCACCCATTTGTTTATCTACAAGCGCGATCGGGACAATCTGTTTGCGACCACCACCGCGGTGCTGGATCAGCTGGGCCTGACGGTAGTCGATGCCCGCATCATTACTGGGCGGTCGGGCTACACTCTGGACAGCTATGTGGTGCTGGAAGCGGATGGGACGCCCATAGAAGGCCGCGGTCGTCTTCGGGAAATCGTTGGCCGACTGCAGCGGGCTCTCAGTGGTGAACAGGCGCCAACGGCTCAAGCCCCGCGCCGCATGCCGCGGCGACTCAAGCACTTCACCACCGCGACCACGGTTTCGTTCGATCGCGACGAAACCAACCAACGCACCGTGCTGGAAATCATTACGGTGGATCGTCCCGGCCTGCTGTCGCGCATCGGGCGGGCCTTTGTGGCCGCTGGTGTGCGGCTTCAGAACGCCCGTATCGCCACCCTGGGTGAACGTGTGGAGGATGTGTTTTTTGTTACCGACCAAAACAATGAGCCGTTTCGGGACCCGGACAGCCAGTCCCATATCCGGGAGATGCTGATCGCGACTCTGGATGAATCCATCGACATTGACGCCGGTCCTTGACGCCGTTGGCGATGGCATCGTCACTGGCCGAGCTGATGGCCCGACATGCACGGACCGGGTGCCTCGACTGGATCGGGGTACGTCCAGACCGGCATGCTACAGTCCGGGTGCTGCGACAGGTGGATGCTCTGGCGGGCTATGGTCTCACGGGTGATCGTGCAGTCCTGCGGGCGGGTGGGCGCAGGCAGGTGACCTTGCTGCAGGCGGAACACCTGAGGGTGATTGCGTCGTTGCTGGGGGTCGCTTCGGTTCCCGGGGAAGCGCTGCGACGCAACCTGGTCGTGTCGGGCATAAACCTGCTGGCTCTGCGGGATCGCCGATTTTATGTCGGGGACGTTCTATTCGAAGGCAGTGGGATTTGCGCACCCTGCTCCCGCATGGAGGGCGCTTTGGGTCATGGTGGTTACACGGCAATGCGAGGGCACGGTGGCATTACCGAACGGGTTCTTACCAGTGGACGGTTATCGGTACACGATCCGGTGATGCCGGAATCCGGGTTCTCTCCGACCTGATCTAGCCCGGCAAGGCGGTGTCCAAGGCTTGCAGGGACCGGCTTGGGCGGGCATGCGTGATACCGTATACTCCGTCCGGATACCGTGGACGCGTCCTGGAACCGGGGCGTTGGGCGCGTTACGGAAGGCCAGAAGAACTGGTATGAATCGCGTTTCGGCCCACAAGGGGCCGGGCCTTTGCTTCCCTGGTACCATGTTGCACCTCGCTCACTGGCAACTCACTGTATTTGCCTGGGGCCAACTTCGCCCGGCGCGCCTTGTACCAGAGAGCGCAAAGCCGCCGACGCGAGCGCAGAATAATGTTCAGACCTTCCGTGACTGGGCTGCTCGACCAATTCCTGTCCGGGGTGTGAATTGGGTTCGCCCACGCAACTCCCGATTCAAAGAGGCTTGACATGCATCACCTACAAACCACTATTGAAGCGGCCTTCGAGCAGCGGGCGGACCTGAGCCCCGAGAACGCACCGATCGAGATCAGGCAGGCCGTCGAGACCGCTCTCGAGCTGATCGAGCGCGGCGAAGCACGGGTGGCGGACAAGGCCAGCGGCCAGTGGGTGGTTCACGAGTGGCTGAAAAAGGCGGTTCTGCTATCGTTCCGACTGAACGAGAACGTAGCCATGTCCGATGGCTACACCCAGTATTACGACAAGGTGCCAAGCAAGTTCGCCAACTATTCCATTGCGGATTTTCGTGCCGGTGGTGTGCGTGTCGTGCCACCCGCGACGGCCCGGCGGGGAGCCTACATAGCGCCCGGGGTGGTACTGATGCCGTCCTTCGTGAACATTGGAGCCTTCGTGGACAGCGGCACCATGGTAGACACATGGGCGACGGTGGGCTCATGTGTGCAGATCGGCAAGAACGTGCACCTTTCCGGCGGGGTGGGAATAGGTGGCGTTCTCGAACCGTTGCAGGCCAGCCCAACCATCATCGAGGACGATTGCTTCATCGGTGCGCGCTCGGAGATCGTCGAGGGCGTCATCGTCGAGCAAGGCGCCGTCGTTTCCATGGGGGTCTACATTGGTCAGAGCACCAAGATCTACAATCGCGAGACCGGTGAGATCAGCTTCGGCCGAGTGCCCGCGGGCAGCGTTGTGGTGCCCGGTTCTCTGCCCGCCCCCGACGGCAGCCACAGCCTGTACTGCGCCATCATTATCAAGCAGGTGGATCAGAAAACCCGGGCAAAAGTGGGACTCAACGAACTGCTGCGTGACTGACGCCACTTAGAGAGTCTCTGATCTATGTGTGAACGTTCATCTTGGGACTGAAACGCACGGCCTCATCGTTGCAGATCTTGGCAATAGAACAACGATTACCCGTGATCTGCGCCTTGAATCTGCACATTTCACCCTCCAATCTGCTTCGTCCAGAATCGATCAAAGGCTCCCTAGCATGACGACTCTGTTTGGCATCCGGAACTGTGACACCGTCCGGCGCGCCCGGGCCTGGCTGGCGGGTCATTCGGTTGGATACCGCTTTCATGATTTCCGTTTGGACGGGCTCGATAGCGAGACCTTGTCCCGGTGGGTAGATACGGTGGGTTTTGAGAGGCTTGTGAATCGTCGCGGCACGAGCTGGCGCAAGCTGCCGCAGCCGGCGCGGGAAAACCTGACCGAAGGCACGGCCATGGCCCTGATGCTCGACAATCCAACACTGATTCGGCGACCGGTGCTGGAAACCGATGCGCGACTGTTGATCGGATTTCAGGAAAGGGAGTATGCGAGTCTGATCCAGCCGAACCGGGAAGGCTGATAAGGGGTCATGAGCCAAACGCTGGAACTGACCCAAACCTTGATCCGGGCGCCCTCGCTGACACCGGACGATGCGGGTTGTCAGGATGTGTTGATCGAACGGCTGGTGCGCCTCGGGTTTAAGGTCGAGCGCATGCTTTTCGGCGAGGTGTCCAATTTTTGGGCCCGCAGAGGCACAACCGGCCCATTACTGGCCTTCGCTGGCCACACCGACGTGGTGCCGCCCGGGCCGGTGGAGCAATGGGACAGCGACCCGTTCACGCCGGAGATTCGGCACGGTCATCTTTACGGCCGCGGCGCGGCGGATATGAAGGGCTCCTTGGCCGCCATGGTGGTCGCCTCCGAGCGATTTCTTGCCAAATCTCCGGATCACCGAGGCAGTATTGGTTTTCTCATAACCAGCGATGAGGAAGGTTTAGCGGTGGATGGGACTCGGCGGGTGATCGAGACCTTGCAAGCGCGGAGCGAGCGAATAGATTGGTGTCTGGTGGGTGAACCCTCCAGCGCTGATGAGGTCGCGGATACGGTAAAGAACGGGCGCCGGGGTTCGCTACATGGTCGTCTTACTTTCCGCGGTGTCCAAGGGCATGTGGCGTATCCACACCTGGCGGAAAACCCGATTCACGGTATCGGCCGTCTGATCGCAGATTTGGCGGATGAGACCTGGGATCATGGTAACGCGTTTTTCCCTCCAACCAGCTTTCAAATGTCCAACATCTGGTCCGGCACCGGGGCGACCAACGTGATTCCCGGTTCGCTCGATTTGCTGTTCAATTTCCGCTACTCGACCGAATCCACTGCCCATACGCTCCAGGCCAGGGTGGAAGCCATGGTGGAGCAGCATGTTCTAAACGAGGAACTGCGCACCCAAAGCAAGTATCCCTACGAGTTGCTTTGGAACCTGTCCGGAGAACCTTTCCTGACGCCCGAGGGTGAGTTGCTGGAGGCGGTGCAGGACTCCATTCGTGCGATCATCGGCCGAGGCGCGACACTGTCCACCGCCGGCGGCACCTCGGACGGTCGATTCATTGCGCCCACCGGAGCCCAGGTAGTAGAACTCGGACCGGTGAACCGAAGCATACATAAAGTCAATGAATGTGTACGGGTTCAGGATCTGGATCGATTGACGGATATCTATCAGGCCCTTCTGCGGCGGTTGCTGATACCCAGGGATTGATGAAATTGATCGGGATGGATCATTTCGAACCCGTCCTCAATCCGGACCATTCGGTCCCTCTGTCTAAACCTGCTTGACGGCCACCTGATCCCTTAGATAGGTGGGGTGTCCCGCCGCTGCCGGCACACCGCCGCCGGACGCCAGAATGGGGCGAGCCAGGGCGAGCATGTCCCGGGCATCCGGAAAATGAGGCTCGGCTCGCACAGTGAGTGCACCGTCATCCACGCGGCGAAGGGTATCGGGATAGCGAATCCAAGCGCTGCCGACGCCGACCCAGGCTCCTGGACCCAGCGCCGGTCGGGCCTGGGGAGAGCAGACACGTTCCTCGCCCTGCAGTCGCGTCTGACCGGTGACCGTGTCGAACTGTCCCCAGTACACTTCGCCCATACGCGCGTCCAGCGCAACCGCGAATTGAGTGCCCCCAAACCTTCGTCGGGCACCCAGTGCCATGGCCGCGAGAGTGGAAACGGGCAATACCGGGCAGGATGCCGCCATAGCCAGCCCCTGGGCGGTGGCCACACCGATTCTTACACCGGTGAAGGATCCCGGCCCGCGACCGAACACCACCGCAGTCAGCTCGGATGGCCTGACCTGCGCATCCGCCAGAACCGCCTCGACCATGCTAAGCAGCCGGTCCGCGTGACCCCGCTGGGTGACCAGGAATCGCCGCCGGGTTTCGATGCCGTCGTCGAAGGCCACGGAACAGGCCTCGGTGCAGGTGTCCAGCGCCAGCAGATTCACGCTTCGGACTCCGACGCCGCGGCGCGCTCCAAATCGAAAAAGCGGCGCACCACGTCCAGGCGACGGGTGCGGGTCATGGGCGGAAGGCTGTCCAGAAACAGGCGACCGTAATCCCGTTTTAGCAGCCGCGGATCACATAAAACCAGCACGCCACGATCATCTACATCACGGATCAATCTACCCACGCCCTGTTTGAGGCCGATCACAGCCTCGGGCAGCTGATGGCTGCGAAAAGCGTTTACCCCCCGCCCGCGTAACGATTCGATCCGGGCAGCCATGATAGGGTCGCCGGGCGATCCGAAGGGCAAGCGGTCGATGATGACACAGGACAACGCATCGCCACGCACATCCACACCCTCCCAGAAGCTGGCTGTGCCCAGCAGTACGCCGTTGTCAATCTCCCGAAATTGCTCCAGCAACTCGTGCCGTGGCATGCGGCCCTGGACCAACAGCGGGAATTCGACCCGTTGGCCCAGTCGCTCGGCGGCATCTTCCAGCGCTCGATAACTGGTAAACAGAACGAAGGCGCGTCCCTGGCTCATTTCCAGTACCGGCACGGCCGCCTCCACCACCGCCGCGTTGTAATCCGATGAACTTGGATCGGGCATGCCCACGGGATGGTAAAGAACCGCGTGGCGGCGGTAGTCGAATGGGCTGTCCAGGCACAGCGTTTGCGCGTCGGCAAGGCCCAACTGTTCGCGGAAATGGTCGAATGCCCCATCCACCGCCAGGGTAGCCGAGGTGAAGACCCAGCCGGCTCGATGCCGCTGCCGGCTTTGTTCGAACGCATCGGCAACATCCAGCGGCGTCAGGGTCAGGGTGAAGCTTCTGCGGTGGGTCTCGTACCAGGCTACATGGGAGTCGTCACTGCCGCTCCGCAGCAACGTCAGCCGGGCTCGCAGACCGTCGCAGCGTTGGCGGCAATTATCGAGACCCCGGCTGCGCGGTGCCTCGCCTTTCAGCCATCCGCCCAGATCCTCCAATGCATCCGCGACCAGGGTCAGGAAATGCACCACTTCAGGCCGATTCGCCACCTCCTTCCACGGTCCCTTGTGCAGAGACTCGCCCAGCGCCAGTCGGAGCCCGCGTACGCCATGCTCCACCGCCTCGGCGGCAGCGGGCCTTGCCGCCACTTTACCATTGGCCGCGAGATGCTCGGCGACCGTGTCTCGGGCGAGGTCCGATAATTGACGACCCCCAAGGCTGATGCTGAAAAACTGTGCGGCCGTGTCCGGCAACTGATGGGCTTCATCCACCACAATCGCGTCCGCTGTCGGCAGCAGTTCGGCCACGCCCCCTTCTCTCAGCGCGAGATCGGCCAGCAACAGATGATGGTTGACCACCACCAGGCCCGCCTCCTGGGCGGCGCGGCGGGCACGCATCAAATGGCACTCCGCCAGTTTCGGGCAGTCCTGGCCCAGGCAGTTGTCCCGGTTTGAGGTCACCAGAGGCCATATCGGCGCACCTTCGGGAATTTCGCCCGCTTCCGATATGTCCCCGCTTTGGGTCGTTAGCGCCCATCGGCGAATGGTGGCCAGGTCGGACTGCTGAGCAGGGGTATGATCCTGCCCCTCGCGGAGCGCCAGACGGTGGAGGCAGAGATAATTGCCGCGTCCCTTGAGCAGCGCGATTGTCGCCTTGGAGTCCAGCACCGCCAGGGCCGTGGGCAAATCCTTGTGGAACAGCTGATCCTGGAGTGTTTTGGTGCCGGTGGACACCAGGACCTTTTTCTCCGACAGAAGGGCCGGAATCAAATACGCCAGGGTCTTGCCCGTGCCGGTTCCTGCTTCACACACCAGGACACCCCGGGATGCAATGGTTCCCGCCACCGCTTCAGCCATGGCGATTTGCTGAGCGCGGGGTGCATACCCCGGCAGGTGCTGCGCAAATGGTCCGTTGTCCGTGAAAATTTCCCCGGTCGAATTCATGGGCTGCGTTCGACCGCCAGCGCTTGGTCTGCCGCTTCACTGGCGCCGCTGGCGTCACCATAAGCCTTGCGGGCCTGTTCGATCAGTCGCCAGTTGGCGGCCTGCAGGCGGCGATCGTGGGCGGCGAGGGCGTTGGAGCGCAGCGCCAGGGATTCCGACTCCCGATACTGACCCTGTCCGAAGGTCACTTTGCTCAGATCATGCCAGAGACCGGCGTTGCCCGGCTCGATGCGCACGGCGCGTTCCAGGGTTGCGGCGGCTCGGTCAAGGTTTCCGGAAGCGGCCTGTCGGCCTGCGGTATCGACCAAGGCCACCACCGCGGCGCTGTTACTGACTGACATGCCGGCCTGCGGCAAGGATTGGGCCTGGGGTTCAGAGGCCGGCGGCGCCGTTTCCACAAACACAGGCGTGAAGCTACCGCTGCGATCCACCTTGCCCACTTCCACACCGTCCCTGGGCTGCGTCGTGTCAGGCTGAGACGCAGTCCGTGGATCAACCACCGGCGGCAGGCTGGCCGGTTTCTCCGGGCTGCCGCTACAGGCGCTGAGCAGTACCAGCACCAGCAGAGGCCAGGGCAGCGAGCGTGAGCCGTGCCGGCGGTCTAGTTGAAAAGATTCTGAAACCACGATCCGATACCTGTTGGGTTGTCATTGCCGTCGGCGCCGCAACTGGAACGCTCCGAAAGCGGGGTCTTTCTTAAGAACGGAACCCGGACGGCACGGTTGCAGTTCGAATCGGTGCTCAGGCCATTCTCCGCATCCACCCATCGCCACTCGACATCGGTCGGTGTGTTGGGTGCCAAAGGCAGCAGGCCAAGCGTCTTGACTGCATCGCCGAAAATGCGGAGCGCACCCCCGGCCCCGCTGAGCCCCGCCGGCTGGTTGTCGTCGCGCCCAAGCCAGACGACGCCCAAGACGTTGCCGGAATAGGCTGCGAACCACGAGTCACGGGCACCATCGGTGGTTCCTGTTTTCCCGGCCATGTGCCACGACTCCGGCACTTTACTGGTCAGGGATTGACCGGTGCCCCGGGTCACCACCTCCTGCAGGGCTTTGGTGGTAAGAAATACCGCCCCAGGGTCGGCTACATTTTCCACTTTCAGAGAATATCGTTGCAATGGGGTACCGTCCGCTGCCACCACCTCCCGTATCGCGCGCAGCGGCATGCGAAAGCCCCCACTGGACAGGATCTGGTACAGGCTGGCGACCTGGATTGGGGCCAACTCCAACGCCCCCAGAGCGAGCGACGGGTAGGCAGGGGGACGTTGCTCGAGTCCATAGCGCTGGAAATCTCCCGCCAGCGGGGCGATCCCCAGGTCCAGCGCCAGGCGCACGGTCGCCACGTTGTAGGAGTTTGCCAGCGCCACGTGCAAGGGCACCGGTCCGTGAAACTTGCGATCGTAGTTCTGCGGAGTCCACGGTTGGCGATTGGGCTGCTCGATCACCAGCGGCCCGTCGTCCAGCCAGGTCATCAAATCGTAGCGTTGAGGTTGTGACAGGGCCCGCAGGTATACAAACGGCTTGACCAGGGATCCTATTGGGCGCCGGGCATCCAGGGCGCGGTTGAAACCGACTTCGCGGGCATCCCGTCCGCCAACCAGTGCCAGTAACTCACCGGTCTGGGTGTCGGTGAACACAGCCGCCCCCTGCAGTGAGTTCGCCGTTAACCCGTGCCGTCGCTCCAGAATCGGCAAGCCTCCGGACAAGGCCTTTTCGGCCGATTGCTGAACCGTGAGATCCAGCGTAGTGAAGATCTGCAGCCCCTCGCTGGTCAGATCCTCGTCCAGATAATCCTGTTTGAGCTGGCGTCGGACCAGGTCCAGAAAGGCGGGATAAGGCGTTACCCCACCACGGGTTTTGCGGCCCACGCCCAGGGGCTGGCGCACGGCGTTTTCCAACTCATTCCGTGTCAGTACCCCCTGTTCATGCATCGAAGCCAGCACCACGTCCCGTCGCTCGCGAGCGCGTTCGCGGTAGCGCCGTGGATCGTAATAGGAGGGACCCTTTACCAGACCGATCAGCAATGCAATCTGATCGTTTGGCAACTCCGACAGGGGTCGACCGAAGTAAAACTGGCTGGCCAGACCGAAACCGTGGATGGCGCGACCGCCGTCCTGCCCCAGATATACCTCGTTAACGTAGGCCTCCAGGATTTCGTCTTTGTCGTAGCGCCACTCCACCAGCACGGCCATGAGTGCCTCGGTGACCTTGCGCTGCAGCGTGCGTTCCGGGGTGAGAAAGAAATTCTTAACCAGTTGCTGGGTCAAGGTGCTGCCCCCCTGCACCGTACGACCGGCCCGCAGATTCGCGATCAGGGCACGCAGTATCGCTTTGGCGTCCACCCCGCCATGGGCATGGAATTTTCGGTCCTCCACCGCGATCAATCCGCTCACCAACAGCGCTGGAAGCTGATCCCGGCGCAGCAGCACCCGGTCTTCATGGTGGGCCGGGTAGATACCCGCCATCAGGGCCGGATCGAGCCGCACCAGACCCGGGCTGCTGCCGTCCGCACCCCGCAGGCTGCTCAGCCCTGCCCGATCAAATCGGACGGTGACTCTCATGGAGGGTTCGGGACCGTCCCAAAACCGGAAACCGCGGGTGCTGATGTCTACCGAGTCGCTGCCCAGCCGGTAGGTTCCCGGCCGCTCCGGCACATTGGTTTTCCGATACCCCAGTGTTTCGAGATGGGCAGTCAGCTGCCCGGGGCCAAGCTGCAGTCCCGCATAAAGCTCCATTGGCCGCGCATACACCCGCGCCGGCACCGACCAGCGTTTGCCTTCGAACTGGCGACGCACCACCCCGTCCAGATAGGCACCATAGAACACGACCGCCACGGTGATCAGCAACAACAGCGCGAACAGCAGCTTCAGCCAGCCGAAGTGCCGGGTTTTGGGCGTCTTACGCTTGCGCGCTCGGGCAGATTTTTTTTTTCGTTTCGCGGCCATCGCTCTATGGCTTCATTCCCTTGACAGGACATCTGCGCCAAGCCCAGGTACTGTTGCCGTCATCGGGCCGGGGTCCCTACGGGGCACTCCGGTTACCCGGCCTAAATTCACACACGAGCGGTTCCCCGGCATGCAGCGCGAGTTCAAAACGCAAAACCGTTTGATCACCAATCTTCTCGCCCGCGCGAGAGCGACGGCGGCCGATCCCGCGTCGGTCAGGCATCTCGAGACCCACATTTCCCACGTTCTTCTGATTGACCAATATGCGTACAAAATCAAGAAAGCCCTTGATCTCGGATTTCTGGATTTCCGGGGTTTGGCGCGCCGTCGACACTATTGCCAGGAGGAAATTCGACTCAACCGTCGTTTGGCGCCGCAAGTATACCTTGAAATGGTTCCCATCACGGGCACCGTTGATCAACCACATATCCGGGGGGGTTTGGGGCCGACGTTGGAGTATGCGGTGTGCATGCGTCGATTTCGTCAGCAGGATCTGTTCGACACCTTGGTGAGCGCAAACCGGCTTGCCCCTGCGCAGATCGCGGATGTCGCCGATCAACTGGTGGCGTTCCATCGCCTCGCTGAGGTATGCCCGGCCGCAGGCCGGGGGGGCGCATGCGACGTAGCGCATGCAGCCCTGGAAAACTTTGAACACCTGAAAGAGCCGTCCAACTCAAAGCCACTGACGGTCGAGATCGAGCGGCTTGAAACCTGGGTCCGCGATGCAGCTCAGGAACTGACCCCGGTTTTCGACCAGCGCTTGACGGACGGGTTCGTGCGGGACTGCCACGGCGACGTGCACTGCGGAAATATCACCCTGGTGGACGGCCGTCCGGTGATTTTTGACTGTCTGGAGTTCGATGCAACTCTGCGCGCCATCGATGTCATGAACGAGCTGGCGTTTCTGGTCATGGATCTGGATTATCGACAGCGACCGGATCTCGGAACCCTGGCCTTGAACCGCTACCTCGAGCAATCCGGCGACTACGAGGGTTGCGCCGTGCTGCCGTTCTATCTGGTCTACCGTGCACTGGTGCGAGCCAAAATCGAGGTGATTCGTGCCAGCCAGGCGCTGCCTGAAAGCGCCGTGTGTGTCCGCTCGGTTAGAGCGAGAGACAACTATCTGGGCTTGGCGCGACGCTATATCGAAGAAAAACGACCCTGGTTGGTTCTGATGCGCGGTTTCTCCGGATCCGGTAAGTCCACCATCAGTGACCGGTTGCTGGAGCAGACCCGATTTGTTCGGATTCGATCCGACGCCGTTCGCAAACAGCTGCACGGTCTTCAAGCCGATGCCCGCAGCGGCAGCGCACCCGACGCCGGGATCTACACCATGCAGGCCGGTGAGTTGACCTACCGACGACTCGCAGATCTGTCGGTAAGCACACTGGCCGCGGGTTTCGCCACCCTGATTGACGCCACCAACCTCACCCTCGATCAGCGCATGCGGTTTAGAAATGTTGCGCATGATGGGCGTTTGCCCTTGGCCCTGGTTGACTGTATCGCCGACGAAGCCACGCTGAGGCGGAGAATTCAACAGCGTGCGGCACAGCATAAAGACATCTCAGAGGCGGATGAGGCGGTGCTGGAGCGGCAATTGCGGGTGGTTGATCCGCTCACACCGGATGAAACGGCGCATTCGGTACAGGTCGACGCCAGACATTCCATGGATGCCGGAACCCTTCTGCAGGCACTTCTGGAACGCGCTCGGGTTCCTGTTCACCAGCCCAAAAGCGGCTCGGGTTCGTAGAATGACCGTGGGTTTTCTCCGCCGGCGGTTGGTGCCATAGTCCGACCATGCTCGAACCCTATTGGTGGGCTGCCCTCGCCCTAGCAACTTTGTTTCTTGGACTGTTGTTTCTTCTGGTGCTGGGCCAGGCCCGAGTGCAGGAGCGCACTGCGCGCCTGGACGGTCGGTTGGAGGACCAGCAGCATGCTGCTGACACCGCGCTGCGCGCTCTGGCCGATACCCGCGAGATGCTGGAACGCAGGCTGGGTGAAGATCGTGAGCGGATCGAGCTGGCCCTGTCGCGGCAGCGCGAATCCTTTGACCGGCGCCAGTTGCAAGCGCTCCGGACCATGCATCGCACCCTTCAGGCGGGCATGAGCGATGTCCGAAAGCAGGTGTCCGAGACTCTGGTGCAGAATGCCGATCTGGTGGGGCAGCGGGTTGAAGGACTCACCGCCATTGTCGATCGCCGTCTGGGCGAAATCGGGACCACGATGGAAAACCGGCTCAGCGAAGGCTTGGAGCGGACCCAGGCCACATTCACCGATGTGGTCAGGCGCCTGGCGCTGATCGACGAAGCGCAAAAGAAACTGGCGGAACTCTCGAGCAATGTTGTCAGTCTGCAAGAGGTTTTGACCGACAAACGCTCACGGGGCGCTTTTGGTGAGGTGCAGCTGAATGCGCTGATCAGCAATGCGTTGCCTGATTCGGCCTATCGATTCCAGCACACACTGTCCAACGCCAATCGCGCGGACTGCATCCTGTTTCTCCCTCCCCCGACTGGAAACGTGGTGATCGACGCCAAGTTTCCGTTGGAAAACTATCAGACCATGACCGATCCCGACGCAGCCGAAACCGAGCGCCGGGCGGCGGAGCGTCGATTCAAGGGTGACATCCGCAAACACATCCAGGATGTATCGGTAAAATATCTGCTGCCTGGTGAAACCGCCGAGGGGGCGGTTTTGTTTGTACCCGCAGAGGCGGTGTTCGCCGAAATTCATGCACACCACGGTGAGTTGGTGGAGATGGCCAATCGAGCACGGGTTTGGCTGGCCTCACCCACCACCTTGATGGCCATCCTGACGACCGCAAGGGCTGTGCTGAAAGACGATGCGACCCGCACCCAGGTGCACCAGATTCGCAGCCATTTGGATTTGCTGCGTGAGGACTTCCAGCGGTTCCAGAAGCGAATGGACAATCTTTCCCGCCACATAGATCAGGCGAATCGTGACGTGCAGGATGTGCATGCGTCAGCTCGCAAAATCACCCAGCATTTTACCCGCATCGAACAGGTGGAACTGAACGAGGCCGACCTCAACGTTGCCCGTGAACCGCCTCACCGGGAGTTGGACTGAGTCAGTCCGATGCGGAGTCCGGGCCAACCAGCCGTTTCATCTTTGGCTTGAACGCTGCTTGGTGTTAGACCGGTGCCGCGGGCCTTTCCAGGTCGACGGTCGGCCCTGGCCTGCTAAGCTAGAGCCCAGAGACAGCGTCGGAGGTGTGCGGTGAGCAGAAGGCGATACAGATACGATGATGAACGTCGGAGAAAGCCCGGTTACCGGGCCAAGAAGTCCATCGTAAGGGATTTATGGCTGGGTGCGGGCGTGCTTATGATTGCCTTGTCGCAACCAGCTGCGGTCTTCATTGTGGCGCTCGCCACCACCTTTGCTTCGTTCATGATTCTGGACGAGACATCATGAGTCGCGCCTTGACTGGACCGCATGATCCAGATCGGGGCTCAACGTTCTCGCTTGTCAGTTCCCGGCCCGGCGTCGAAAAACCGGACCACCTCCGCCAATTCGCGGGCATCGAGGCTAAGGGTCTCGCTGCCGAAAAGTGCGCGCTGGGTGGCCAGTACAAACCGCCCGCGACAGGGCTGTGGGTTTCCGCGGAGATTGAACTCGCCCGCGATTCGTTTGAGGCGGTTGCGACCGATCATGGTTCTGAATCCGAACTCTTTTTTTGATTCTCAGATCCACGATAAGCAACCCACGTGCCAGCCGGACGATCCCAGGCTTTGTCCAAAAAAAAGCCGGGCGCTATGCCCGGCCTAGGTGAATCTAAGATCAGTCGCAGCTTAGACGGATTCGAACAGCGCGGCGATGCCCTGACCGCCGCCAATGCACATGGTCACCAACGCATAGCGTCCACCGACGCGTTGCAGTTCGTACAGGGCTTTGATCGTGATGATTGCGCCCGTGGCGCCAATCGGGTGCCCCAGAGAAATGCCGCTGCCATTGGGGTTCAGACGATCCGACGGCAAACCCAGATCACGTTGCACAGCAAGCGCCTGGGCAGCAAATGCCTCGTTGACCTCGAACACATCGATGTCGCCTACCGAGACGCCGGTCTTGTCCAACAGTTGCTTGACCGCCGGCACCGGTCCGATGCCCATGTACTTTGGATCAACCCCGGCGAACGAATAGCCCACCATCCGCGCCATTGGGCTTAGCCCTTTGGCCTCGGCCGCGCTGCGCTCCATCAGAACCAAAGCCGCAGCCGCATCGTTAATTCCGGAGGCATTGCCAGCCGTAACGGTGCCGTCCTGCTTGAACACTGGCCTGAGCTTGCTCATATCGGCCAGGCTGCAACCGCGGCGCAGGTGCTCGTCCGTGTCGAACACCGTGGTGCCCTTGCGACTCTTCATCTCGATCGGCAGGATCTGCTCCTTGAAACGTCCCTCGTCGATCGCCCGCTCCGCCCGGTTGTGGCTCTCGACCGCAAGGGCGTCCTGGTCTTCCCGACTGATACCCCATTTTTCGGCCACGTTTTCCGCGGTCACACCCATGTGGATGCCGTCGAACGGGTCGGTTAACGCGCCAACCATGGCATCTACCATCTCACCGTCACCCATGCGCTGGCCGAAACGGGCGCTGGGCAGCCAGTACTGACCCCGACTCATGACCTCCGCGCCGCCCGCGACCGCGGCATCACAGTCACCCAGCAGGACAAGCTGTGACGCGGAGACGATGGCATTCAAACCGCTGCCGCACAGGCGGTTGAGGGTGAACGCGGGTGTCTCGTAGGGCAAGCCACCATTGACTGCTGCCACCCGCGCCAGGTACATGTCCTGCCGCTCCGTGTGGATGACGTTGCCAAAAACCGCGTGTCCTACCGCTTCCGGGGCCAAACCCGAGCGGGAAACGGCCTCCCGGACACAGGCCGCAGCCAAGGCACTCGGGCTCTCGCCCTTGAGGCTGCCCCCGTAGCCACCGATTGCGGTGCGCACACCGCTCAACACAACAACTTCTCTAGCGCTCATATTTACTCCGTCCTGAAACCGCTTTGTCCTGAGGCATGCCTGTTTGACGTTTGCACATGTTTCAATGCCTCCCCCTGTCGGCGAGTCACGAGGGGAATGTCAACAATCCTCAACCCCGTGGCCGGCGGGCATTGTACCGCACTCCGTCATCGGGACCTTGACCTGAAGCAGGATCAGTACTTGCATCCGTATCCCCATGGGTTAGATTCAGGGTGCGGCCCTGCTTGAATCGGCCGCGATCTTCAAATCGGAGTGTGTAGATGTTGTTCCCGCGGAGACTTCGGGGTTTTTGCCTGAGTGCCATGCTGGGTGTGTTCTCGGTGGGTTGCGCCAGCAGCTCGCCCGCGGTTCGCGAGCCTCATGATCCTCTGGAAGGCTTCAATCGGGTCATGTACACCTTTAATGATGGCTTGGACACCACTCTACTTAAGCCCCTTGCCCAGGGCTACCACGCCGTGACACCGGATCCTGTTGAAACAGGGATTGGTAATTTTTTCAGTAACTTAAATGATGTCATAGTCGTTGTGAACGACCTGCTTCAGGGCAAGTTTCATCATGCGATCGAAGACACCAGTCGCGTGGTTTACAACAGCACGTTCGGTTTGCTCGGGTTCATCGACGTGGCCAGCCACATGGGCCTGCCAAAAAGGCGCGAGGACTTCGGCCAGACCCTGGGCTACTGGGGCATAGGCAATGGACCCTATCTGGTATTGCCCTTTTTTGGCCCCAGCACGTTTCGCGACGGTGTGGGCCTGGTGGGTGACTGGTATGCGCACCCGATACGCTGGGGGGTAGATTCCAGCAGCGCCAGCTGGGGGCTGTGGGGCATCAACATTGTCGACCGCCGCGCTCAGCTGCTTCGGGCGGAGCGGGTGCTCGGCACTGCGGCACTCGATCCCTATATATTCCTGCGGGAATCGTATCTGCAACAGCGTCAATCGCTGGTTTACGATGGCGATCCGCCAGGCCTGGATCTGGCGGATGAGTTGGATGCGCTCGATGAACTGGACAGTCTGGAGCCGCCGCCCGAGTAGCCGGCGTTCCGCATTCAGGGCGCCAGCAGCCAGTCACGCACGGCGTCGATCTGAGGTTTGTCGAGCAGTGCCGGCGCATGCCCCACACCGGGAACGTGGATAATGTCCGCGGTCGGGCCGCGTTGGCCCATCTCTGTACAGGTATGGGCGAGTAAAAGGTCCGACTGCTCACCGTGGAGCACCAGGGTTGGGGCGTGTATCGCGTCCCACACCGGCCACAGGTCCACATCCGTTATCGGCTCGACCTTGAACGGCGCGGCGATGGCAGGATCGTAGTTCATCCGAAAGTGCCCGTCCTCCCCCTCTACCGTGCTGTTTCTGGCCATGTCCCGCCACTGGGCATCGGACAGCGGTCCGAACGGTGCATGTACCACTCGAAGATGTGCCTCGGCCTGCTCAAGGGTTTCAAAGGTGTAGCGTTTTCGCAGGTATTCCCCGATTCTTCGGAGTGCCGCTTCGGGAATAAACGGCCCGACATCGTTGACCACCAGGCGGCGGATCGGTGTCCCCGGCTGGGCTGCCAGCATCATGCCGATCAATCCCCCCATTGAGGTACCGATCCAGTCGCACTGCTCCACATCCAGGCGTGCCAGAAGGGCGGCCATGTCCTGCAGATAAAGCGGGTATCCGTAGTCTTCGGCTAACGCCAGCCGGTCGCTCAGACCGCGGCCGGCAACATCCACGCAAATAACGCGATAATGCTCCGCCAGGACCTGGGCGAACCGGTCGAAATCCCGTGCATTGCGGGTCAGGCCGTGGACGCAGACGAGGGTTCTGGGATTGTCATGAACACCCCATTCCAGATAGTGCAGGCGGTGAAAGCCGTGGGGACCAAGGCCCTGGTAAAAGCGTGAACGCATGAGATGATACCGCTTATTCGGTGACGGAGCGGGGAAGACGACCCATGAGATAGAACTGTTCGTTGGGCCACATTCCGGTCAGGCTCGCCATGCGATTCGACAAGCCGAAAAATCCCGAAATGGCACCCACGTCCCAGATGTCCTCCCGGTCCAGGCCGTGGGCCTGCAGTTGCTCGAAGTCCTGGTCATCAATGTCGTCGCTTCCCAGACAGATTTTCAGGGCGAAATCCAGGATCGCCTTTTGCCGGTCGCCGAGTTCGGCCTGGCGATAATTGACCGCCACCTGGTCGGCCAATACCGGGTTCTTGGTGTAGATGCGCATCAAGGCGCCATGCGCCACGACGCAATAGGGGCAGCGGTTGGCTGCGCTGGTTGCCACCACGATCATTTCCCGCTCACCCTTGGTCAAACCACCGTCTTTCTCCATCAACGCATCGTGATAGGCAAAGAACGCGCGGAATTCGGCCGGGCGGTGGGCGAGCACCGCAAATACGTTGGGTACGAACCCGGCTTTCTCCTGGACCGATAGAATCCGGTCCCGAATATCCTGCGGCAGCGCATTCAGATCGGGCACGGGGAATCGGCTGAGGGGTTTGCTCATCGGCTGGTTGCTCCTGTATCGGCGGGCACGGCGGTCCAGATGTCGAGCTGCCGCTCCAGGTCTTCAAGTGTCTGCACCTCAGCGTCCGCCGGCCGGCCGCCGGGCCAGCTCTTGCCGCCTCGATTGACCCACACGGTTCGAAAACCGGCGGCGGCGGCGCCCTGGACATCGTGCTCCGGATCGTCACCCACATGGACGATGCGGTCTGGTTCCAGACCGCTGTGGTGGCAAGCA
>JAHEDQ010000351.1 GCA_024641125.1 Candidatus Competibacteraceae bacterium
GCTACGACTCGCGGTTCGAACCCTATTTCGCACGCGGATACGAGGCGGGCTGGGAGGCCAACAGGTAAGTTGCCGGGCGGCGGCCACGGAAGGCGCCGCTGTAGCGGCTGACCCTTTGCCCCCGTTCGTAAGCACCCAGAGAGTGACCGCTGGACCCTTACCTTGCGGGGGAGAGAGTAACGTTAGGCATTTTAGGGGTTGATCAAAACGCTCGGAGTCGTGAGCTGCCAGGCACACGACGCAGCGCGGCGTCCAAGTGGCGCGTGGAGGATGTGGACGGGCAGAAAGTGCTCCTGCGCGCCGTGCATTCCCCGGAATGCAGCGACACGATCGGGCCCTGCTACAGAGCCTTGGCTTGGGGCGATGGTTTACGGACGACGCGTTAAGCAGCCCAACGCGGCAGGTTATCACCGCATTTCCATCCCCTCCCATTTTTCCGATGGCGATGCAGCGCTGAGACTGGATGCACAACGATGGATAAATTCAGGATGTAGCCGCCGCGGCATACGCCGGACTTTCAGCGCATACCGCGGCGGGTTTGCCTCTCCTGTTGCCACTTCTCCCTGACAGCACCCGGCGGTGCTCATGGGAGAGCGGCGTCAGCACCGACCTGGACCACTGTACGGGCAACACCCGGGCATTGCATATGGTTGCAATGCCCGGCCAGTTCGGTAGCTGTGCGGCTCATTCGCCGCTCCTAACTTCTTCCTTACGGGTTGCCGTAACACACGATGGCGTGACTGATATCCTTCCCGGAAATCGTGTCGTAAGACCCCGGATTCGGGCTTACCCATATGTCATTGACCCTGGCGGATTTCAGGATCAATGCCGAAGGATAATCCGGCACTATCCACGTCGGCCCATAGTCGTCTCCGACTTCAAACTTGGTGCAGTCGCCAAAACCCAGATTCTCCCAGTAGCGGGGTTTGTTCTGCCTGCTGGTGGCCGTCTGGCTGTCAGGGGGGATGGCACTGGCACCAGCTTGGGGCGTTGCCGTGACGAGGTTGCTCGGGAATTCACCCAGGGCGCCGTCGACAAGGCTGTCAACCAGGAACTCATACTCAGTGCCGTTGGTCAGGCCGGTGACCTTGTAGGTCAGTGTGTCAGGCCCGCTGACGTCAACCTGCGTGAAGACTCCGCCCGTCCCCGTCTCACGATAGAACAGCACATAACCAGTGAGTCCGGTAAGGTCGCGGGGCTTGGTCCAGCTCAAGTCCACCGTCCCGTCACCAGCACCCCGCACGCTCAGGTGAGGCGCCTCATTTTGCTGCACGGCGCCGATGTTGCGGCTGCCGTTGCCGTCCACCCGTGGATTACCCAGCGCGTCCACGGTGATGCAGGAGCCATTGATAGGATTGATCAGCTCATTGGCCTCCGTGCAGTCGGCGTCCGCGATGCGGTCGATCAGCTCACCCGGAAAGAGTGGGACCGCACGTTGTGGATAGGTGGTTTCTGTCGGCAGGCCGGGCGCTGTCGTCAAAAGATTCCACTGACCGGTGACGGTTTGGAGTGCCGCCGTGTCTTGCAGCTCGGTCTGCATGATCCAAGTCAGCGCATCGGCGCCGAAGCCCGGTTCGGGGTCGAAGCCGTTCGGGTCCAGGAGCTTGGCATAGAAGGGGCCTGCTGAATTCGGGAAGTTCACCCCGATCGCGGACTCCGTGAAGTTGATATCCGCCGCGCTCAGGTCACGATAGATCCATCCCTTGCCTTCCGTGCCAATGCCGGTTCCAGATCCGGTTTGACACAGGGGATCGCAATCATCCGATGCGAACAGGATCGTGGAGGCAATGATCTCCAGGGGCTGGGATGAGGCATTGATAATGCGCTCGTCTTCGTCGGGCGCCGTGAAGTCGTTGCTGGCCCAAATGGTGTTGACGATATTTCCCGCGGCGTCACCGCTCACCCGGATACCGCCGGCCTTGTAGAAGCGCGAGGTCACGATATTGGCCTCGCTCCCTGATTGCCCGTTCCAAGAGATTGCGCCGGCGTCGCGGACGACCGTGAAGAAAGAGTCCTGGACGGAAAGATCGCCTGCTGCGTCGCCGTTGATCGCGCCGAGATACACGACACCAAATATCGGCTCGAAGGCATTCCAGATGCTCTCCCACTGGGTGCGCAGCGCGGAGAAGTTCGCCCCGTCCTTCGCGTTGACCGCAGGCTGGATACACTGCCGGGGCCCCGAGTTGATCTTGGTCATCACCGAATCCTCGATGACAAGCGTTGCATTCTGCTCGATCTGAGCCACGGCGCTTAGTCCTTCCATGTCCAGGTCGCGCACCGTGACGGTGATGGCGGAATTGTCCTGGCTTGGTTCTCCTACCTTGATGAAGCCGGGCGTGGCGGTAACCAATAGATCACCACTCTCAAAGCATCGCTGACCGGCGACGTTGATTCCGCCGGGATTGATCCACGCTTGTTCGCCGAATAGCTTGGCTCCGTTGCCCTCGAAAATGACCGACTCCTCCGCCTGGAGTGCGAAGTAGTCACTTTCCGACGGCGGAATGACCGACGGTGGGCAAGTACGGTAATCCACCACCAATCCCGACTTGAAGGTAATGGTGTCGATGCCCGGGTTGGCGTTGGCCGAACCCATAGCCTCGGTGATCGAGCCGGCCCCCGTGCAGTTGG
>JAHEDQ010000187.1 GCA_024641125.1 Candidatus Competibacteraceae bacterium
CAAGTCCCGTGTACTGCCGGTGGGGCGCAAAGCTAGGCAGGCGCTTGCCCAATGGCTCCGAACGCGGTCAGCCATGGCGCGACACGACGAGGTGGCCCTGTTCGTGGGTCGCGGTGGCGGCAGGTTGAATGTGCGCTCAGTTCAGCAGCGTCTCAAGCGGTGGGCGCTCAAGGCCGGGCTCGACACCCACGTTCATCCCCATATGCTGCGCCACGCTTTCGCCAGTCATCTGCTACAGGCCAGCGGGGATCTGCGCTCGGTTCAGGAACTGTTGGGTCACGCGGACATCAGCACGACCCAGATCTACACCCACCTGGACTTTCAGCATCTGGCCCAAGTCTATGACGATGCCCACCCGAGGGCACGCAAGCAACGCAGGGACGACGACTGAGCCTAAGGTAGAATTGCGCAACCGTCATTCGCTGGGAGCGCCGTGGGGCGACTTCATGCCTGGGATGCAGGTGCCGGCCAATCGAACCAGCCGTCCAGACGCGCCCGGACGGACTCGACGCCGCTGCCCTTGAGGGCGGAAAACAATTGAACCGTGGCCCCAGGATAGTCCTGTTTCAGTGTCGCAGCGGTTTTCATTAGCACGACACCGGCCTGGCCCCGGCTCAGTTTGTCCGCCTTGGTGAGTAGAATGTGGGTCGGCAGCGATCGATGATGGCACCAGTCGAGCATCTGCAGATCCAGTTCGGTGAGCGGACGGCGCACATCCATTAGCAGAATGAGGCCAGTGAGAGCCTGTCGTTGGGCCAGATAGTCCTGCAGAACACGCCGCCAGTGACGGCGCACGGATTCCGACACCTTGGCATAGCCGTAACCGGGCAGATCCACCAGGAAACGTTGCCCGCCAAGCTCGAAAAAATTGATCTGTTGCGTCCGACCGGGTGTTTTAGAGATGCGGGCTAATGCGCGCTGGCCCGCGATGAGGTTGAGGGCGCTGGACTTGCCCGAGTTGGAACGCCCTGCAAACGCGACTTCCAGGCCAGTGTCCGGCGGCAATTGTTGCAGATCATGCACGCCGAGCAAAAATCCAGCCTGGCGATAGCGGTCCGCGTTCGACATGGTGGAAATCCTGCTGCTCGGGACGAGGGCGCCGGAGTTTACAAGCTGCGCCCGGCGATGCCCCTCGGATTGATCACCCAAGGTGAAGCTGGTATAAACCGGCGCTGCACGTTGCTCCCGCATCGCTGGCGGAACTCTTCGAGCATCATGCTGCCCGATGGTACAGGAGTCGCCCCATATGCGTAAGTTGATCCTCACCGCCACATTTGTCGCACTCATACTGAGTTCGGCAGTCGCCGTTGCGGCCGGAGATGCCGCGGCCGGCAAGGCGAAGTCCGCCACCTGCGCAGCCTGTCACGGCCCTGACGGGAACAGCACCGATCCGCAATATCCGAAGATCGCGGGCCAGCACGCGGGCTACACGGTGAAGCAGCTGAAGGAATTCAAAAGCCAGGTGCGCGACAACGCCATCATGATGGGTATGGTTGCCGCCCTCAGCGAACAGGACATGGAGGATCTGGCAGCCTACTACGCCACCCAGACCCAGACGCCCGGCGAAGCGGACCCGGAGCTGGTGGCCCTGGGAGAGGCTTTGTACCGAGGCGGGGATCTGACCCGCGGCATCGCGGCTTGCTCTGCATGTCACGGGCCGGCCGGAAACGGAAACGGTGGCGCCAATTTTCCCATGGTGTCTGGGCAGCACGCACAGTACCTGGAAACCCAGTTGAAGGCATTCCGCTCCATGCAAAGGGCCAATGACCCGGGCCAGATGATGCGTAACATCGCCATCAAATTGACCGACCCAGACATTTTAGCCGTGTCATCGTACATGCAAGGTCTGCGCGACTGAACTCGGGTCACTGCCAAGCTCAAGTCAGTGCAGGCGACCATCCGGTCGCCTGCACTCGTTACAGGTCGGAATGACGCACCGCTTCTGTGAGGCCACCCGGCCAGTCGCGTTTTCGTCCCACCGACCCGACAACAACGCGCAATTGCGCTCGAACTGGTGCGGAGCATCATGAAACTGATTCGAATCGGTCTACTCGTTCCGGCCTTACTGCTGTTGGCAATGCCCGCCAGCGCCCAGAGCGACCTGTTCCTTGAAGGCGCTGACTACCAGCTTCTAGATCGTGAGCTGCCGCGAATCACCGAACCAGGTGACGGGGTGGAGGTAGTGGAACTGTTTTGGTACGGGTGCCCCCACTGCTACCGACTGGAGCCCACACTGGATGCCTGGCTGGCCAACGGGAAACCGGCGGATGCCGATTTCATCCGCATGCCGGCGCTGCTCAATCCCAACTGGGCGATCCACGCACAGGCCTACTACACCGCCGTTGCTCTCGGGCTGGTAGATCAGACCCATGGTCCCATGATGCGCGCCATACACGAAGATCGGCAACGCCTGGACGACGCTGAAGCTTTACAGCGATTTTTCGCCCAATACGGGGTGTCCGAGGCGGATTTCGAACGCGCCTTCAAATCCTTTCAGGTGCATACCGAGGTCAACCGTGCCAAGAAGTACGGGCAGCAATCCGGCGCTCAGGGCGTGCCCGCAATCATCGTCGCCGGAAAATACCTCACCAGCGTCACTCAGGCCGGTAGCCCAGAAGACTTAATCCAAGTGATCAACTATCTGGTTGCAAAAGAAGCCGGGACGGGCAGCTGAAGACGCGCTGCCGCCGGGGCGGCAATGCTCCAACGGTCCTGGCCAACGGCTGCGGGATTCGGACACTGTCGGGCAAACCGGGCTCCCTCGCCGCCGCGCGCCCTGAGGCGGCCGAGAATCCGAGGCCATGAATCCCGATCGGCGCCTGCGCCTGCTGAGCTACAACATTCAATCCGGCTTGACCACAAAGCGCTACTCCGAATACTTCACGCGCGGCTGGAAGCACGTGTTCCCGGTCCCCTCCAGGATGGTAAACCTGGACGCCATCGCGTCGCTCATCGCGCCCTATGATGTCGTGGGGCTGCAGGAAGTCGATGCCGGCAGCCTGCGCAGCGGCTTTCTGGATCAGGCGCACTACCTGGCGGATCGCGCCCGCTTTCCGCATTTCTACGAGCAAACCAACCGACGTGTCGGGCGCATCTCTCGGCACTCAAATGTCGTGCTCAGCCGCGTACGCCCGGAGGAGATTCAGGATTTCAAACTTCCCGGTGCGATCAAAGGCCGGGGGGCACTGATGGTTCGATTCGGGGACGAGACCCAGGGTTCGGTGCTCGATGTGTATGTCGTGCATCTGGCACTCAGCAATCGGGCCCGAGCCACCCAGTTGGCGTATCTTGCTGAACGCATGCGGCGACAGGCCCACGTGGTGTTGATGGGAGACCTGAACTGCACCTCGGGCGGCTCGACCATGCGGGCTTTCCGTGATGCCGCCGGCCTGAGCGAACCGGTTCCGGGTCTGCGCACCTTCCCGAGCTGGAAACCCACCCGCCAACTGGACCATATTCTGGTATCCCAAGACATTCCGGTACATTCGGTTAAGGTGCTGCCTCAGCGTTACTCGGATCACCTCCCGATCGAGATTCAGCTCGACATCCCCGCCGACGTTCAGATGACGCATCCGCCCCATCAGGCGCAGACGCTACCCGCCCAGCATTGGCAGCACGGCGACGGGCGCTGAACGACGCTTGGCGGTTCCATTCCGCCGCACCCTTGCCATCTTTGCTTCGCTTGCGGCGTCTCCGCGAAAGGGCACCGCCGAACCTGTCCATAAGCCTCGCTCAAGGGCACCCGGAGGGTTTCAACAACCCTTTCCAAAAAAAATGTTGCGCCGCACAAACGCGGTTGATATGATGCGACGCAGCATAGCGCTTCCCGTCTTTTTTGAATAAGGAATCAAGCCATGAAGAATGATGTTTTCAACTCCGTCTCCGTCCAGGCTGAAGAAATGCTGGCGCCGGTCAAGGAATTCAACAAGCTTGCCGTCGCCAACGTAGAAAAGCTTGCCCAATTGCAGCTCTCAAGCATGAAGGAATACTCGGCCCTGGGCATCGCCCAGCTCAAGGCGCTGAGCGAAATCAGCGGTCCCGCCAGCCTGCAGGACTACGTGAGCAAGCAGACCGCGTTCCTGAAGTCGGTCAGTGAAAAGATGTCCTCCGACGCCCGTGCGGTCGCCGAAATCGGCAAAGAATTCGGCACCAGTGCCCAGCAGATCGCCAAGGAAAGCGTCGAGGCAATGACCGCCAAGGCGGCCTAAATCTCTCGACCCGACCGGCGAACCGGACGAGGCCACCTATCCGTTCGGGACAGGTGGCCTTTTTTGCGCGGGGTGACGCCGAGTCACACCGCCGCCATCGAGGAGAAATCGAACATGTGGCCATACACAGACAACCTGGTATCCAGTTCCTGGTCCGAGGCGCGCCCGGCGTTCGACCCGGTGCTGCAGATCAATCGAGACAAAATCGACGCCTGGGAGCATCTGATCGAACAACTGCTCGCCAGCCAGACTGAGTGGTCGGACACCGTCACCTCCCAGGCCAGTCATACGCCCGGCTTACCGGAAAGTGCGGCCAATCTGTTTCATCAGATGAATGACCTGACGGGCAATATGATCCGCTTTCAGGCCCATCTCTGGACCCAATGGTTTTCCATGTTGAAAGGCATGAACGGGCCGCTGGAGATGCCCAAGCCCGCGCTGCCCGCCGCCCCCAAGCCCGCGACCAAACGCAGCAAGCCCAAAGTAGTGCAGCTTCAGCCCCCTGAGGAGCAGGTTGAGGCAGCGGCAGAAGTGGTGATCGATGCCGCTCAAGAAAAGCGGGCTCCGGTCCTGGACGAGATCGACGACCTGAAAGCGATTTTCGGCGTGGGTCCGGCACTGGAGCGAAAGCTGCTGGACGCCGGCATCAAAAACTACCGCCAGATCGCCTCCTGGACCGAAGCTGAAATTGCCAAAGTCGAGGATGCGGTGATGTCCGGCCGTTTCAGCGGACGCATTCTGCGCGAAGATTGGGTTGGTCAGGCCAAAACCCTGCACCAAAGCAAGTACGGGCAAATAGCCTAATCTCGAATGCTCGAGGTATTGGCGGCCCGCTTGGACCGCCAATATTCTTCCTGCGCACAGGTTGGGCCCCGATCACGGAGGGTCGATATTTGGGGCGGAACCCCTTCCCGGTTCCGGCCTCGAATTATTATGCTGAGCACAACGATGCCTGGGTCGGGCCCCGATCAGGTCGATCAGCTTCGGCTGTGTGCCCGCACGCTGGAAATCAGCGAGTACGAGCTGTTCCAACGCGCCTACTCTGCCTGGCACGGCCACCCACCGCCGCTCCCCGAATTGGAGTTGCGGTTTCACGACTACCTGAGCCGCGCTGAGTTGCCGGCCTGGGTGCGTCATTTCTGTCGCCAGTACCTGCAGGCGAACCCGGAGGCCCTGTCCCGACAGCAGGCCGACACGGCACAGGCCCGCCGGGCAGGTTGGTTGGCCCTGGGTCTGATTATGCTCAGTGTCGGACTGGCGCTGCTGCTCTGATGTCCACAGCACCCCGCCCATCTAAGTGCGCTTCCCCAAAGACCGGTTCGCTGGCAAAGTCGGGCCACGATATCGTCGGTGGCGGGAGCCGCAAGTTATGAATTTGATGGAAACCCTGATCCAGGCTGCCCGCGAGCGGCCGGGCCGGGTGGTGCTGCCTGAAGCCACCGAGCCCCGGGTACTGGCCGCGGCGTGCCGGCTGCTGGAACTGGGGATGGCGAGGCCGATACTGGTTGGGCCGCTGGCAGCGGTTCAAGAGCAGGCAGCCACCCAAGGTATGTCTCTCGAGGGTTTGACGCTGGTCGACCCTAGCGACGACCCCCGCCTCGATCATTATGCAGATCGTTATCTCGAGGGACGACCCAAATCAAACGCGAAAGTGGCCAGGCGACTGATGGGCAAACCCCTGTTCTTTTCCGCCATGATGGTCAAAAACGGCGACGGAGATGCTTTGGTTGCTGGCGCCACCCACCCAACGGCGAAAGTCATCGAGGCCGGGTTGATGGGCGTGGGTCTAGCGCCAGGCATCGGCACGCCGTCCAGTTTTTTTCTGATGATGCTGCCGGATTTCCTGGGCGGCGGCCCCCGGACCCTGATGTTTGCCGACTGCGCAGTAAACATCGAACCGGACGCACAGGCGCTGGCAGACATCGCATTGGCCTCCGCCGCAAACGCTGAGCGGCTTTTGCCGGAACCACCGCGGATTGCCTTGCTCTCATTTTCCACCCAGGGCAGCGCCAAGCATGCCCTGGTCGCCAAGGTGCGCGAGGCGGTGGCGCTGGCGCGTAAACGGGGACCGGGACTGTCGATAGACGGCGAGTTCCAGGTCGACACGGCTTTGGTCCAGGCAGTGGCAGATAAGAAGGTACGCACCGGCAGCCCGGTGGCGGGGCGGGCCAACGTCCTCATTTTCCCCGATCTTAATGCCGGCAACATAGGTTACAAGCTGACCCAGTATCTGGCCGGGGCGCAGGCGGTCGGTCCAATACTTCAAGGGTTCGCGCGCCCGGTCAGTGACCTGTCCCGGGGCGCCAGCGTGAACGACATCGTCGCCGCCTCCGCAATTGCACTCGCTCAGCAAACCCCGAACTGAGGGTGCCGGTTCCGAACTCCGCTATCCCGGGTTCCTTCGCCACGGGCGCCGGCATAGGCTATGCGGCCACCCCGACCAGTAACGCCTGCGCCCCCTCCCGGGTTTCGAACATGTGCGGGGCTGCGCGACGGTCAAGCACCGCCCCAGCTTCAAGCGTAGAAATGCGCCGGTGGCATGGCGTGACACCCAGGTGTAATTACCTGCCGCCATGGGGTGCACCATTTCGACATAGACGCCGGCAATCGCGAAAGCGCCGCGAGCAGAACGTCCGGCGTTCCGATACCGACAAAACCCGAGGTGCAGATGGTGCCGCCGGTCGCGACGACGGCCAGAGCATCGTCGGCGTTGGCAATTTTGATCCTCACATCCATCCCTTATCGGCTACACCCAGCATAGGGGAGTTGTCCTGCGGGCAGTAGCGCACCACAGAGACGGAGTAGCTGTTTCGGTCGAACTCAGCTTGCAAACCGGCTGCGGCTTCATCGGCTTTCCATCGGCGTATAGGGCCTTGGCTCGGGCCCGTTGTACAGGGTAAGGGGCCGAATCAGGATGTTGCCCTGGAGTTGTTCCATCACTTGCACGGTCCAGCCCGGCACCCGCCCGACGGCAAAGATGGGGACAAACAGGTCTTCAGGAATGCCGTTGAGGAAATACACCACTCCGGCGTAGAAATCGACGTTGACGCCGTGTCGAGAGTAGGGGCGCATGGCATCGACCACGGCCTGGAGAATGTCGTACCAATGGGGCTCGCCCATTTCCTGCGACAGGCGCGCAACGCCGTCGCGCATGTGCCTGGCGCGGGGGTCTTCGGCTCGATACACCCGATGCCCAAAACCCATTACCGGCTCCCGGTTCTTGCGCTTGCGCCGGACATACTCGGCGGCATTGCCGGGCTCGCCAATCTCCTGGGCCATACGCATGAGATTCTCCGCCGCCCCGCCGTGGGCTGGGCCGGACAAGGCCGCCACGGCCGCGGTCATGGCGGCGTGCAGGGTCGCCTCGGTACCCGCCACCACGCGGGCCGTGAACGAAGACGCGTTGGCGCCGTGCTCGGCATGCAGCACCATATCGGTGTCCATCAATTCAGCGGCCTGACGGCTGGGCAGCTTGCCGGTGAGCATGTAAAGAAAATTGGCGCCATGCCCCAGGGCCGGATCCGCCGGGACCGGGTCGCGATCGTTGCGCAGATGGTGATGGGCGGCCACGATGATCGGCACCTGAGAGGTGAGCCGGATACCCTTGCGCAGGGTGGCCTCCAGATCATTGGACGCGACATCCTGATCAAAAGCGCCTAACGCGGACACGGCTGTACGCAGCACCTCCATGGGATGCGCGTGCCGAACGGCGTGAATAATGTCATATACCGCCCCGGGCAGCTGGCGCGCGGCCTTGAGATCTTGGTCGAACGCCGCAAGTTCGGCGGAGCGGGGCAGTTCGCCCTTCAGCAACAGATACGCCGTTTCCTCGAAGCTGGAGTACTGAGCAAGATCGTGTATCGAGTAACCTCGATACATCAATTCGCCGGCGCGGCCGTCTATAAATGTGCATGCCGAGCGGTCGAAATACACGCCTTTGAGTCCCCGGTGAATCTTAACCTTTTCCTCAAACTCGCTCATTGCACACCCGATCTGCCCGATAAAGCGGGCTATCAGGATTGTGGCCGCCGTGTTCTCGAACAAGTGCCAGTTGCCTCTTTCGGGTGGGTACAGGTCCACGGGCGCTTGAGCGAAGACGGGTCGGGGGCGATGATGTAGCCCCGATTCAAACTGCCGCGGGTGTTCCATGCCAGCAGTCGCCCGATGCACCGTCTCCAGCCGGCGCCGTCTGATACTGAGGGCCGCCGCGCTGGGCCTGGGGTTGGGACCGTGTCGGCTCAGCGCCGACACGAGCACACCACTGGTGGCGGCTGCCGCCAGTCTGCGGAATGCGATGCAGGCGCTTGTGGATAGGTTCCGCCAGTCCGGCGGTGGCAGGCTGCTGATTGCTTTCGGTGCCTCTGGGAATCTATATCGTCAGCTGCGGCAGGGTGCGCCGTTTCAGGCGCTGTTCTCAGCGGATGAATCCTATATCGACCGGCTCGCTGCAGACGGTGTGATCGAGGGCAACGGACAGATTTACGCCCTGGGCCGGCTGGCACTGGTCATCTCCAAACGCTCTCCCGTGAGCGCCGATCCGAATCTGATGGATGTCTCGGCCGCCCTGGATGACGGACGCCTAAAGCGCTTCGCTATTGCCAACCCTGTACATGCACCCTACGGGCAGCGGGCGCGTGAAGCTCTCAGCAACTTCGGGCTCTGGAACCGGATCGAACCCAGACTCGTAATCGGCGAAAATGTGGCCCAGGCGGCCCAATTTGCCGTAAGCGGGGCGGCCCAGGGCGGGCTGGTGGCCAGCAGCCTGATCCGGCCCATGGCGCGTCAGGAAACGTTCGAGAGTGTGCTCATTCGCCAGTCCAGTTACACCCCGCTTCGACAAAAGGCCGGCCTCCGCGCCGGAGCCGATCTGTCCGTTCGGGCATTCCTTGACTTCGTTCTCAGCCCTCCGGGGCAGGCCGTTCTGGTAGCCCATGGGTTCGAGCCAGCGCGGACGTCAGCAGCCGGGTGATATGGACTGGGTCGCACTGCGTCTTTCACTTCAGCTGTCGCTGCTGACCTGTGCCTTGTTGATCCCGCC
>JAHEDQ010000352.1 GCA_024641125.1 Candidatus Competibacteraceae bacterium
CTGTGAGGGTTCAAAACGTTCCCGTTTCCTGGGCTGGGCTATATTCACCTTGATGACCCTGTTCTCGATCCGGACCGGAAAGGTATCCAGCGGCCGGGGTGCAGGTGCCGTCAGAACTTCGCCGGTCAGGCTGAAGGTTGAGCCGTGACAGGGGCAGACAAACTTGTGCTGCTCCTCATCCCAGGGGACCGAACAGCCCAGGTGGGTGCAGATGCGCGACATGGCCAGAAAACTGCCGTCTTCAAGACAGGCCAGGTAGAACTGCCCCTGCGGGATGGCGGTCACCGTGTTCGGCTTGAAATCATCCATCCTGCCGGCATCAACGATTCTTTCCTTTTCTCCACTTGCTTGCCGCTTTCTCCTGGAACTGAAAGTCGATACGCCAAGCCAGGCAAATTCGGCCAGGGCCAGAATACCGATGACCGCCCATAAGCGATTTAAAAATGACCTGCGGGAAGGATCATTCGGGCTGTTCTTTTCTTCTCTTTCGCTCATGGACCTATCATCCCCCAAACCATATCAACTGCATGCCCGGACCGCGGAACCAGATTCCGATAACGGTCAAGGCAACCAGAACCGCCCAACCCAGGACCATCCCGGCCATAACCGCCTCGCCACGGGAGAACCTGTATTGACGGACCAGCAGCAGGTAGCCCGCAACACTCCCTGCTGTAAAGCATATGAGAGGGAAATACCCCCGGGTGAACACATCCGCCGTTCCCGTTTTGCTGCCAACGCTCCGGAGCAATTTCTCGTCAAGGATCACTAGAAGAACGGTGAACAAGGAGCCGGCAACATACGTCCAGATAGCAAGTATTTTCCCGCGCTTTCCCCCACCAAACCATTCCCCGCCGGGAAGCACTGCGCCAGGCCAGAAAGGCAGGAATAACAGCAACCCGGAAATGATTACCGGCACAACACAGATGGCAAACACGGGGTGCATGTGCAGCAGCAGTTCCTGGAAACCGAGAAAATACCAGGGTGCCTTTGCCGGATTGGGGCTCATGCCAGGATTGGCCAGTTCCTGAAGAGGAGCGTTCCAGAAGATGGAAACAATCAGGACAACCGCGATCAAGGAGAGCCCGACTGCCGCTTCCCGTACAATGAGGTTGGGCACAGTGGGAACACGTTCGGCGGGACCTTCGTCACGCTGTAACCGAACAAGTCCCCCTGATCTGCGCACCAGCCAGAAATGCCAGACCATGAGCAGCACGAATGCTCCGGGAATACCGGCAATATGCAGCCCGTAGAAATTGGCCAGGGTCGACTGGCCAACAACGGTGCCACCCCTGAAAATTTCCGAAAGCCAGGGACCGATTCCCGGGAGATATGCCATCATGCTGGTGCAGATGGTGACCGCCCAGTAGGCCAGCTGGTCCCAGGGGAGCAGGTAGCCGCTGAAGTTGGCGAACAGCACCAGGTCAAAAAGGACCAGGCCGATGATCCAGTTGAGCCGCCGCCCCGGTCCGATAGCACCGGTCAGGAAAACGCGCAGGAGGTGCAGGGAAACGACAATGACCAGCAGGTTAGCGCTCCAGTGGTGAATATTGCGGATCCAGCCGCCGAAAGGAACCTGGCTGTACATGGCCCGGACAGACTCATAGGCCCCGTCAATGGAAGGCTCGTAGGTCAAAAGTTGAAGAATGCCCGTGGCAAACAGGAGAAACACAAGGGTGGCGGACATGCCGCCCAACCCCCAGCTCAGGCTGAAGCGCAGGGTTTCCTCCGGCAGGGTCGGGGGATGAATATGGACAAGGAAATCGGTGATGGATTTTCGGCCCCGTTTCTTACCCTGATTGTCCATTGTCATAAAAAAACTGTTGCTGTTGAATAAGAGAGCGAGAAGAAGGGGCCGAATTGCTTAAACGATTAACACTTCAAAATAAATAAAAGATTACGACAGCATTCGCCAGCATATTCCTCAAAAGACTCATTCAGCAAATCAGCAGGTCGGTTATTTGCGGTCCGGTATCAATCGCGGCCTTGCCTCGGTATTTATTTTCCAGCCCAGTTTCTGAAGTTCTGCAGTTGCCAGATCGCTGACGGTGCCGAGGACCCAGAGTTCGAGACCTGTTTTTGTTCCGTTGCTCAGAGCGATTGCAGCCTCACCGACCCGCTGGTCCCAGATGAGATGATCGGTCGGCAGCAGGACAACTTTTGTCCCGTCTTCCCGTATCCCCTGGGTCAGCCTCGCCATGGGGGCAAAAGTTTTGAGAGGTGCAATTTCCTTATGATAGCCTGCCGACATGACGGTAATTTCGGTGATGGTTTTAGCCATTTCAGGATCACCGGCCTGGAGGGCTACCTTGATGAATAGTTGACGATTATCCACCCCTTTCATTGAACCCAGAGCAGCAACCATCACGGTCGACAGGGCGGGGGAAAAGGATGGATTGTTAAGAAAAAGCTCCACTGTATCCGTGTCCATACCCATGGCCAGCAACTTGTTTTTATTCTGCAGCCACAATTCGGAGGCCGGGGTGGTATTGATCGCCTCATTCAGCAGCCTGGCGGTGCCGGAGGTGGACACAATCAGACCGCCGACGCCCGGCACAAAGCTTGTTGCCACGCCAACCCCAAGACCACCCAGGTAATCAGCCTGCCCCAGGCGGTC
>JAHEDQ010000188.1 GCA_024641125.1 Candidatus Competibacteraceae bacterium
GTCTGAGCGCTTCTCGTCTTGCTGAAATGCAACGAACTGCTGACCCATGACACTAGGGAACCTCTTATTCTGGACGAAGCAGATTGGAGGGTGGAATGTGCAGCTTCAAGGCGCAGATCGCGGGTAATAGTTGTTCTATTGCCAGGATTTGCAACGATGAAGCTGTGTATTTCAGTCCCAAGATGCACGTTCACGAATAGATCAGCGGCCCCCTAGCGGTGGGGGTCACAGACGATGCCGCACCCCCCCCTGCAGCAGCCTTAGCCGCCCTCACCCGCCGTCTCGCTGCGTCTAACCAGAAGACGGCGCACATGGGGCATGACCATCGGCACGAACAGGATCAGCGCGGCAATCAACAGAATTGACAGGGTCAGCGGCCGCTCCCAGAGAAAGGACCAGGAGTCGTCGTTGATAATCAGCGCCCGCCGGAGATTCTCTTCCATCATGCCGCCCAGTATGAACCCGAGCAGCATGGGCGCCATCGGGAAGGCCAGCAGCCGGAGAAGTACCGCACCCACAGCGAAAATCACCATCATTTGAATATCGAAAGTGTTGAAGGATACGAAATACACTCCGATCAGGGAGAAGAACAGAATCATGGGGATCAAAATAGTCTGGGGGACCGCCAAAATGCGGGCGATGTAAGGAATCAGCGGCAGGTTCAGAATCAGAAGGATCACGTTGCCGATATACATGGATACGATCACAGACCAGAAGACGCCTGGATTGTCTATGAACAAGCGCGGTCCGGGCTGAATGCCATAGGACAAAAGGGCACCCAGCATGATGGCGGTGGTTCCGGATCCCGGAATGCCCAGGGTCAACAAGGGCACGAAGGAACCGGAGCAAGCCGCGTTGTTTGCGGTTTCCGGCGCCGCCAATCCGCGGATCGAACCGTGGCCAAACTCCTTACCCTTTTCAGGGCCGGCAAGCCGTTGCTCGGTTCCGTAAGCGAGAAAGCTGGCAATGGTTGCACCGGCGCCGGGCAGCACCCCGGTAAAAAACCCCAGGACGGCCGATCGCCCGACAACCGGGGCCATTTCCCGAACCTCTGCTGCAGTGAGCTTCATGGATCCCAAATCCTTTTGCGCCTCCATCTCGCGCCTGCGATCGTCCTCGGACTTGGGTTTCAAAACCGCCATCAGGGCTTCGGAAAGAGCAAACGTCGCCATGGCCAAAAGCAGAAACGAGATACCGTCGATCAGATCCATGGCGCCGAAGGTGAATCGCTGTACACCCTGAGTCTCATCGGTACCTACGGTGGACAGCATGAGACCGAACACGGTCATCAGCAAAGCCTTGGTGATATTGCCCTTGCCGGCAAAGGCGGCAACCGCGGTCAAACCCAGCACCATGAGCGCGAAGTAGTCGGTAGATTGAAAAGCCAGAGACACGCTGGCAAGCGAAGGCGCCGCAAAAAGCAGAAACACCGCCGCGATGGTCCCTCCGGAAAAGGACGAGTAGGCCGCTATGGCCAATGCCTTGCCGGCCTGCCCTTTTCGGGCCATGGGGTACCCGTCGAAGGCGGTGGCGACGGTGCCGGCCACGCCGGGAGCATTGATCAGGATGGACGACGTGGACCCGCCAAAGATCGCACCGTAATAGACGCCCGCCATCAATATCAGGCCCGAGGCTGGATCAAGCCCATAGGTGATGGGAATCATCAGGGCGATGGCCGAAATTGGACCCAGCCCCGGCAACATACCGATAAAGGTGCCGACGAAACAGCCGGCCGTGACCATGAGCAGGTTGAGCGGCGAGGCCGCCGTTTGCAGGCCGGTGAGTATGCCGTCGAGCATCCCGCTAACCCCTCAGGAACTCCGGCCAGGGCTCAATAAACACGCCCAGAAGCTGGGTCATCAATGCCCAGAACAAAACCACGACCGGAATTGCGGTGGACAGAATCAAGACCCAACGGCGTTCCCCCATGATCAAGAATCCGGCGATCAGAAACAGGCCGGTGGACAGAAGAAATCCGCCAGGGCGCACAGTCAGGCCATAGACGACCATCACTGCGCACAGGGCGGCGGCACGGCCCCATTGGTAGCCCGCGTGAGACTCGCCCGGGTCCCGGCCCGGTTTGATCAGCAGGATCAGGCACAGGCCGACCCCAAGCAGGGTGAGTGCTTCCGGCACGGTGCGAGCGGTGAATGCCGCCTGCGCCTGAAACGGCAGTAATGGGATACGAAAGGTCAGGGCACCGTAGCCCAGCGTGAACGCCAACAACAGTAACGCGCCTACGCGGTCACGGTTCAGCATGTCGAGTCTCCCAGGAGATCCTCTGCTTGTGGGCGAAACCCCGGAGCGGCTGGGCCTTTGCGCCCTGGTACCGCGTTGCACCTCGCTTATTGGCAACTGACTTATTTGCCTTGGGCCAACTTAGCTCGGTGCGTCTTTTACCAAACAGCGCAAAGACACCGGCGCGATCACAGCAGTTGATCAGTTTTTCCCTAATGTGCTGCCCCGTAAGTTCGTTGCGTTGCAGAGCGCCCCAAATCCATGATTTTGGCATGGACTCAGAGGAATCCGAGTTCCCGCATCAAGTCCCCGATTTCCTGTTCCTGGGCTTCGAGGAACTTCACGAACGCATCGCCGGGCAAAAAAGTGTTGACCCAACCGTTGCGGGCTCGCACAGCCTCCCATTCGGGCGTTTCACGCATCTTGCCCAGCACGGTGAAGTAGGCACCGGCTTGTTCCTCAGACAGCCCGGGGGCGCCAAAAAAACCCCGCCAGTTGACGAACTCTGCATCGGCGCCGGCATCCTTGCAGGTCGGCACGTCAGCGGCATCGGCCAGGGGCTCGGCCGCGGTCACGCACAGAATCCGAACCTGGTCCTGACGGGACAATTCGATCGCCTCACCGAAACCGGTGGACAGTGCCTGGATCTCGCCCGACAGCAGGCCCGCCATGGCCTTGCCGCCGGCGTCGTAGGGCACGTATTTCACATCGCTCGGCTTGGCGCCTGCCGCGCGCATAATCATGGCCGCCACCAGATGATCCATGCCGCCGGCCACCGAACCGCCGCCAATGGCGACCGAACGTGGATCCTCCTCGTAGCGCGTGACCAGATCGCCCAGGTCCTGGATGCTCGAATCGGAATGCACCACCAAAGCCGCGTAGTCACCGATGACACTGGCCACCGGCGTCAGATCCCGGAAAGATTGCGGAAACACCTTCTGCAACGAGCGGATGACGATGGGCGTGGAGTTGACCATCAGTGTGCCCTGTTGCTTCTCGGCGGTTTCAATCAGATAGGCGATGGCCTTGCCGCCACCACCACCCGACATATTCTCGTAGGACACGGACCCCACCAGACCGGATTTGGTCAGGGCTTCGCCCACGCCGCGCGCGGTCCCATCCCAGCCGCCGCCCGCGCCGCCGGGGATCAGAAAGTGCATTTCCTCGATCTCGGCGGCCGCCGCGACCTGCAGCAAACCACACAGAGCGGCGGCGGCGACCGTCAGACCTTGTCGAACCACTCGAACTGCGCTCGCATTCATACTCATCTCTCCTCCTGGGTTGTATTTGAGATCTCAACGTCCCTAGTGGGCCATATAACAGAGTAGCCGCTCTTAGGGAGCTTCTGATCTATTCTGGACGAAGCAGATTGGAGGGTGAAACGCGCAGATTCAAGGCGCAGATCGCGGCTAATAGTCGTTCTATTGCCAACATTTGCAACGATGAAGCTGTGCATTTCAGTCCCACGATGCACGTTCACGAATAAGTCAGAGGCTCCTTCGGTTCGATGATGCCCACCCTGCTCCCCCACATGGCGCTCTACTCGCGATTCAGTGGACGCTTTTCCGGTCCGTCATAGCGCCAGATGTACGGCCTCGGGACAGGACCTTTGTTGCGTTCTCCCTGCTGGGTCTGCTCCCACGCATGGGCCAGTATGCCCACGGAACGCGAGAGACAAAACAGTCCCCGCGCCAGCTGTGCCGGAAAACCCAGCTCGGCATAAACCACCGCGGTCGCCCCGTCGATGTTCATCGGGATAGGCTTGCCTTTGGTTGCGGCCAGATACGCCTCTATCGCCCGCGCGATGACCGCAAAACGCCCTGAAACCGTGCCTTTAACCGAGGCGGCATCCACCAGCTCGAGCAGGCGTGGCGCGCGGGGATCGAGCGGATGAAAACGGTGGCCAAAGCCGGGGATATATTTCCCATGATGGGTGACATGGCGACCCAATACCAATCGAACAGCCTCATCCAGGGGCAGGCCGGCCTGTAATTCATCATCCACCTGCTGATACAGCATTATCGCCTGTTCGCCGGCGCCCCCGTGAACCTCACCCAATACGTTCACCGCCGAGGCCATCGCGTTGTTGAGGCCGACGCCACAGGTTGCCGCCATGCGGGCAATGGCGATGCTCGGCGCCTGCGGACCGTGGTCAACCGCCGACATCAGTACCGCATCCAGCAATTTGGCTTGTTCATCGTCAGGCAATTCGCCCCTGATCATCAGCCAGATCATCTGGGTAAACCCAATGTTGCCGATCAAGTCCTCGATCGGATATCCACGGTAACGGATGACGCCGGGTTCCATCTCGATAATGCTGGTACGCCACCAGTCCCGCACATCCTGACCGGCATCGATGCTCATATCACGCCCGCCCGCTTGAGCCGTTCAATTTCGGCCTGGTCCAGTCCCAGTTCAGAATAGACCTCGGTGTTGTGCTCGCCCAAGCGCGGGGGTGGGCGAAGGGCAGCCGGGGCCAGGCCGGACAGTTTGAACCCCGTGCGCAGGGAACAGATGTCCCGACCGACACCCGGCACCGCTTGAAAATCGGCAATCATGCCCCGATCCCGGATCTGCGGATGTTGCAGTATCTCGGGTACGGTAAGCACCAGACCGGACGGAACACCGGCCGCATTCAGTTTTTCCACCCAGGCACCGGCGCTGTCGCCGGCCAGCGCCTGTTCCAACTCCGCCTTGAGCGCATAGCGATGCATCTTTCGGCTGTCCCGTTCCCGGTAGTCCGGGTGTTCGATCAGATCCTGGCGGCCGAGCACCCGGCAGACCGCCTCGAACTGCCGCTGCTGGTTGGCGGCGATGTTCAACAGGCGGTCTGCCGCCTGGAAGGCGCCGGAAGGCGCCGAGGTGATATTTTCGTTGCCCTGCGGCGCCGGCACCTGACCCCCGATCAGATAGTTGGACACCACCCAGCCCATGGTGGTCAACACCGACTCCAGCATGGACACGTCGATGAGCACGGCACGGCGCTCGCCTTTGCTCGCCAAAGACGCTGCGATCGCGAACGCGGCGGTGAGACCGCCGATGGTGTCGGCGATGGGATAGCCGACACGGTAAGGCGCGGTCTCTGCGGCACCGGTAATGCTCATGACCCCCGACATACCCTGAATGATCTGGTCGTAAGCCGGCAGGTCGCGCAGCGGGCCGTCCTGACCAAACCCCGATATGGCACAGTAGGTCAATTCGGGGTTGACCGCCCGCAGCTGCTCGAAACCCACCCCCAGTCGATCCATGACACCCGGACGGAAATTCTCGATCACCACGTCGGCATGTTCCGCCAGCCGCTTGAAAAGCGTTTTGCCTCGTTCGGACTTGAGATTGAGTGTGACCGACCGCTTGCCCGCATTCTGCGCCAGAAACGAGATCCCCATGTGCGCATGATTGAGGCTTGCGTCCGCCCCCAACTGTCGCGCCAGATCGCCCCGGTCCGGGATCTCCACCTTGATGACCTCGGCCCCCATGTGGGCCAGCTGGTGGCTGCAGAACGGGCCGGCCAGCACATTACTCAGATCTAGAACGCGATATCCGTCCAGCGGTGCGTTCACCGGGGCGCCCGCCCCGCGGAGCCGCCCATCGAGTCGCCGTCGCAAATGCCGGCAGGTGCCGGTACAACCCAGCCTCTGCACGCGCTCAGGCGACAACGGGGCACAGGATTTACACACATCGTGTCGACATACAAACCATCGGCCACCATGTCCACGCGCTTTCTCGTATCATCACTGCATTCTGGTCAAAAATCCGTGGGCACACCACCCGCTTGCTTTCGACCGGCCACAAAGGCCTCCAGCGCCTCCCGTATCCCGGGATCGATTGGCGGCGCTTCGTACTCCGCCAGGCGGGACCGGTAGACTTGGTTGGCCTTCTGGTAAGCCGTTGGGGATCCGGCCTCCTCCCAGCTCTCATAATTGCGCCAGTCGGAAATCATAGGCGCGAAAAAGGCGTTGCGGTAACGCGCCTTGGTGTGCTCGCAGCCAAAGAAATGTCCGCCCGGACCCACCTCGCGAACAGCGTCCAGGGCCAACGTGTCATCATTGACCACCAGCGGCGCCAGAAACGCGCTTACCATATCCAGCAGATCGGCATCGATGACCATCTTTTCAAACGAGGCGTGCAAGCCACCCTCCATCCAACCGGCGCCGTGCTTGAGCAGATTCACGCCTCCCATGACAGCGCCCCACAGCGAGAACACGCTTTCATAGGCCGCCTGTGCGTCCACCGTGTTGGCCGCGTTCACATTGGAGCCGCGATAGGGCAAACGATAGCGACGGGCCAGCTGTCCGCCCAGCAGACTGGACTGCATGAACTCCGGCGTGCCGAACGCCGGAGAGCCGGATTTCATGTCCACATTGGAGGTGAAGCCCCCGTAGACAAACGGCGCACCGGCGCGGACGGTCTGGGACAAGACGAGTCCAGCCAGGGCCTCTGCGTTTTGCTGGGCGACCGCGCCGGCAATGGTGGCCGGCGCCATGGCGCCGGCCAGCGTAAACGGTGTCAGCACCACGGGCTGTCCATGCCGGGCCATCTGAATCACCCCCTCGGCCATGGGCAGGTCCAGCCTGAGGGGTGAACTGGTGTTGATGACACTGAACACCGAGGGCTCGCGCAGCAGCGTTTCGGCGTCGATACCGCGTGCGATGCGCACCAGCTCAAACGCATCTAGGTTTCGCTCCCGACCCAGGCTGTAGGCATGCACCGGCTTATCCGACAAGGTCAGCAGGTCGAACAAGGCATCCAGGTGCCGGATCGAGGCATGAATGTCGGCGGGTTCCACTGGATACCCGCCCCAAATGTGGATCGCGTCCAGCGTCTGACCCAGGCGGATGAAATTTCGGAAATCCGCCCGCGTGCCACTGCGGCGCCCCCCCTCCAGGTCGACACAGTTGGGCGCACTGGCAACGGCGCAATAGGCCAGATAATTGCCGCCAATTTCGACGTTCCTCGCCGTTACCCTGCCGTGCAGGGTGAACCGCTCCGGCGCCTTCCCGATCTGCGCCTCGACCAGACCGCGATCGAACCGAACCCGATCGGTTCCCGCCTCCACCTCGGCACCGGCCGCCTTGAGAATGGCTCGGGCCTCATCGTGCAAGACGTCCATGCCAACTTCTTCGAGGATGGTCAAAGACGCCTGGTGGATGGCTTCCAGGGCATCCGCCGAAACCGCGGGTACCGGCGCAAAACAGCGCCTGGGCTGGCTTTTGGCGGCAGCGGTCGGCGCCCCCCCTGCTGGATAGGGCCTGGGTCTGCGAGCCCGACGGCGTCGGGGGGTGGCGTTCAATTCTTCGGTCATACCCTATTCGCTCGCAAACTGGCGCAGGCAGCACCGCAGGCTGAGTGGTCGATCATGACCCGATGGCGACCCAGCCACGCAACCGGATACGCCAGGTTTTGCAAATTTCGCGACGCAACCAAGAGCGCAATCATGAACCGGGCGGCCCGCTAGATCCACGCACTTTTAATTCGGGTTCGATCAGCAGGGTCGCTCAGCCCAACCTACCCCGAATGAAACCAATGATGGTGTCCGCCGCCGCATATTGGACATGCGGCGGCGGAATACGCGCGGTGGTCAGGCCGGGCTCCATGAGGGCCGAGACCCGAAAATCCCCGATGCCGACTCCCGGGACATCGGCCGGTACCCGGCGGCCGATAGACTGGGCACCGTACTGAAGGGCATGGGCGATGATGTCGTTGCCGCACACGATTGCCGTCGGGCGGCGGCGACCGGTAAGAACACGCTGGGTCAGGACCTTCGCCTCTCCTACATCGTAGCGGCATTGGTGCAGGCACTCCGACGACGGCGTAAGACTGGCCTCGCTGAGCGCGCGAAGAGCGCCCTGGCGACGACCCCGGGCCCGATCGTTGGCGTCGAGCCGGCTGGAGAACAGCGCAATATCCCGATGACCCGGATTCACCAGATAGCGCATCACCAGCCAACCGGCCTGCTCGTTGTCGACCCCGACACAGGGTTGCTGGCTGGCGCGGTCGCAATTCCAGGGCAGCAGCGACGGGACTGCACGGCGCCCAAGCATGGCAATGGTTTCGGGTTGATGATCGAGTCTGACAAGCGCCACCGCATCGGCACGGCGCTCAAGCAGGGTTGCACCAGCTGCAACGCCAGACCAGGATCGTAACCATGGGAGGCGATCAGCACGGTGAAGTCATGATTCCGCAAACGGCCAGAAAAGACTTCGATCATCTCCGCGAAAATGGCATTGTCCACATTCCGAACCACCAGCCCCACCGCACCGGCTTGTCGATTGTGCAAGCTGCCGGCGACCCGTTTGCGCAAACAGTCGGGGTAGCGAATCGCTTCGGCGATCCGGTTCCGGGATCGGCCGCCGACCCGCTCCGGCGTATAGAAGCAGCGCGAGATCGTGGCCGCGGACACACCGGCCGCTTCGGCTACATCGACAACGCCCGCCACACGCCGTTTACTCATGCGCGATTGATCTACTCCGTCGGGTCAAGCCATGAAACCGTTTCCCGATTGATCATGCTCTCCGCAGTCACCGGGGTGCCGAACCAAAGTCCACTGCAATTGGAAACGTCGAGATCAGGTGATTGGTATAGCACACTGATCAAGCGATCGAGACGCTCAATCGATCCGGGACCAGTGAAAATATTTCCATCAAAACATCTGAATGCTAGGCTGAAATCGAATGGAAACCGGAACCCGGGCGGTGGGCAATGGAGTTTCTCAACTACTTCGGGGCGGTATTCTCGCTGTCGTCCATTGCCATACTCTGCGCCGGCACCGTGGGTGGCCTGTTGTTGGGCGCAACGTCCGGCCTGTCGCCGACCATGGCGGTGGCCTTGCTTATTTTCACCTTCCATATGGAGCCGGCCCAGGGCTTGATGCTGCTGGGCGCAGCCTACACCTCCACCGTAGCCGGAGGCGCGGTGAGCGCCAT